>JBDTOW010000272.1:0-6000 GCA_039933075.1 Verrucomicrobiota bacterium
ATCATCGAGCGACTCGTAAGTTGGTCCCGCTGTTACGACACAGCGCATGAACGCATGCTAACCGAGGAATGCGCGTCGTGTCGATGCTGGCGGCAAATAAAAAATTTCGTGCGCAACTTTGCGTATTCGTGGCACGATCCATTCATGAATAGGATTGTCGGTATCGACCTGGGCACGACGAATTCCCTGGTGGCAACAGTGGATTCGGGCATTCCGCTGGTAATCGCCGACGGAGAGGGACATCGACTGACTCCGTCGGTCGTTCATTTCCCGAGTGTCAGCGCTCCGCCCGTTGTGGGCCAAGCGGCCAATCGACTTCGAGTGTTCAAACCATGCGAGACGGTCTACTCGGTCAAACGATTCATCGGGCGTCGCGGAGCTGAGATCTCCCAGGAAGAAATGCTGGTCACTTATCCGGTGCGCGGCGAAGGCGCCGGGCCGGTAACGGTTGAGATTCACGGCCGGCTCTTCACGCCGGAGGAAATCTCAGCCGAGATTTTGAAGAAGTTGAAGCGCGGTGCCGAGGCGTACTTCGGCGAGGCGGTAACTCGCGCGGTGATCACTGTGCCCGCCTATTTCAACGACGCCCAACGCAACGCAACCAAGAAGGCCGGTGAACTCGCCGGGTTGACCGTCGAGCGAATTGTCAACGAACCGACCGCCGCCGCGCTGGCATATGGTTTGGACAAACTAAAAGACCACGCCCGAATTGCTGTTTACGATCTGGGCGGCGGCACCTTTGACCTCTCCATCCTCGAGCTGAATGAAGGTGTTTTCCAGGTGCTTGCGACCAATGGCAATACCCGTCTCGGCGGCGATGATTTAGACCGGCGGATAATCGATTTTCTGGTGGAGAAGATTAAAACGGCGGGCGGACCTGATGCCGCCGGTGATGCAGCGCTGCTTTCCCGCATTCGCGAAGGGGCGGAACAAGCCAAGATTAAGCTTTCCACCGAGCTTGAGGCGGAGATAACCCTTCCCTTCCTCACTCCCAAGTGCAGTTTCAGCTACCGGCTCACCCGCTCGGAGTTGGAGGATCTCACGGGAGACATTATCGCCCGCACGCGGCCGCACTGTTTGCGCTCCCTGGCCGACGCGAAGCTCGAGACAAGGGATCTCGACCAAGTCATCCTGGTTGGTGGCCAAACACGAATGCCGCTCGTCCGCCGGATGGTAATGGAGATCTTCGGCTGTGTTGAGTTCGAAGAGGCTCGCGGCAGCATCCGCCTGGGGGACGACTATCATCGGCCGGCCGGCCCGCTGCTGAACACTTCACAAAATCCGGATGAGGCGGTTGCGCTGGGCGCCGCGATTCAGGCCGAGATCCTCGCGGGCGGTTTCAGAAATTTGTTGTTGCTGGATGTGACGCCGCTGTCGCTTGGCATCGAAACATTCGGAGGATTGATGAACGTAATTATTCACCGCAATTCGACTGTTCCGCTCAAGGCCGGCGAGGTTTTCACGACGGCGGTCGATAACCAACCGAACATGCTTATCCATGTCCTCCAGGGCGAACGAGAGCGCGCGAAGGACAACTGGAGTCTAGGTCGATTTACCCTCGATTTTGAACCGGCGCCCAGGGGGGTGCCTCGCGTCGGCGTTCAATTCGAGATCGATGCCAACGGTATCCTCCACGTGCTGGCCCGGGATCTGAAAACCGGCAGCCAGAAGATTGTGGAAATGAAATCAGCGGTCGACGTGGATGATGCCGCGGTTCAAAAGATGGTTGAAGAATCAGTGGGGCACGCCTTCGAGGATATGCAGGCGCGCCAATGGATCGAAACCACGGTCAAGGCAGCCGAAATCATGGCGGCCGCGCGCAAAGGACTCGCCGAATACACTCACGAAATCGACTCGGCCTGCAAGCGTGAGATCGAATCCTCAATCGCCCGGACCCAGGATGCGCTCGCAACCGAAGATCCCCAAACCAAGGTGGGCGATTCGAACCGATTGAAGGAAGCTATCAAAGCACTTGACGAAGCGACTCAACCGCTCGCCGATCTTATGATGGACAAAGCGATGGAAGCGGCGCTGCGAAAGCAAGGCGTGATTCAGTGAAGTCTTTAAGCGTCGACTTTCGAAATTGCCGTCGCCTCGACTCCCGCGCGGGAGCTAACCTTTTCTTGGCTCGAGGTCGAGTTTGGAGAGAGGAGCGCTCCCAAAAGTGGCGGATGCGGAATTAGCCTCGATTCCAGGATTAGACTTTGGCGGGACCTTCGGTTTATTCTCGAGCCCAGGCGATTCGCCCCCTTCTGTCGGGACTTCCTCTGCCTCCGAATCTGCGCCGGCCCGCGGATTTTTGGCCCGTTTGTTTCGCGGCAACGGACTCACCATCGTGGTTATCCCTTTGCCGATAAGTTTAGGGGGCGCATCCGGATGGCCGTAGGGAGTGATCGCGCCGAGGAATTTCTGGACTACCTGAAAGCCATATTCCTGGTGAGCCATCTCGCGTCCGCGGAACTTCAAGCTCAATTTCACCTTCATTTCCTCGCAAAGAAAATCGATAGCATGGGTCAACTTGACATCGAAATCGTGGGCGTTGATCGAGGCGCTGAGCTGGATTTCTTTGACCTTGTTGGCGTGTTGATGTTTCTTGGCTTCCTTGTCTTTCTTGGCTTGCTCGTAACGGAACTTTCCATAATCGACCAATCGGCACACGGGCGGAGTCGCCGTCGGAGCGATTTCAACAAGGTCAACTCCGTTCGCACGAGCCATGGTGATCGCCTCGGCCAATGGAAAAATTCCCAGTTGTTGGAGGTTAACCCCGATTACGCGGACTTCTCGGGCACGGATTTTCCCGTTGACCCTGACGAACGAACTAGCGGAAGCGAAAGTACGAGAAGGAAAAGGGCGGCTCAAGGCACCCTCACCGGTTGGAACTTATTCATGCAGCTCTTGTATATTCTCCATCAAAAATGTCATCACCCAGACTCGAAGCCTCGATTAACGTAATCGCGGGATCATGGTCCTGCAAGTCAATTTTCGGTGATCTGTGGGCAAGGAATTTTAGTCCAGAGGCAGCCTGCCGACTGCCAGATCTTTACGAGAGGTTGGGTCTTTTGATAATGATTTGCCAGCGGATGAAGCCGAATGATTTCCCTGCGGAAGTGATCGAGAAGCTGCGAAGCGCGCGGGGCGTTGCTGTGCTAACCGGCGCTGGAACTTCGGCCGAGAGCGGAGTGCCGACGTTTCGCGAAGCTCAAACCGGGCTTTGGGCCAGGTTCAATCCCGCAGAACTGGCGACCCCGGCCGCCTTCTTGCGAAATCCCCAACTGGTATGGGAATGGTACGCCTGGCGGCGGCAACTGGTCGCGCAGGCCAAACCCAACGCGGCCCATCGCGCGCTGACCGAGCTCGAGCAGCGAATCCCTGAGTTCTCCTTGATCACTCAAAATGTGGATGGATTGCACCAGCGAGCCGGCAACCGTCGCGTGATTGAATTGCACGGGAATATCCTTCGAACGAAATGTTTCGAGGAAAATGTCGTGGTCGAAACCTGGAAGGAAACCGGCGAAGTACCACCGCGTTGTCCGCGTTGCGGCGGAAGATTGCGCCCCGACGTCGTTTGGTTCGAAGAAACACTGCCTCCCGAGGCGCTGAACTCGGCGATTCAAGCAGCACGAGCGTGCGATCTCTTTCTCTCGATCGGAACTTCCACCGTGGTCCATCCAGCCGCTTCATTGCCTTATGAGGCGCTGGAGAGGGGCGCGATGATCATCGAAGTCAATCCCGAGATCACGCCGCTGACCGGAGAAGCGCGCCACTCATTCCACGGACCTGCCGGCGTGGTTCTCCCAGCGCTGCTACGCACAGCCTGGCCCTGACCTCTACTGACTTTTCGGCGTCAACGTTTTTAGATAACTGTGGAGGTCAGCCAGTTGCTCCGGTCGAAGCCCGCTGAGCAGCCCGCTGGGCATCAATGAAAGATTTCCGGGGTATCGCGCGACAATGTTTGCATCGGCAAGGCGCACGGCGCTGGCGGCTCCGGTCAGGACGATGACGCCGTCCGCCGATTCGAAGGAAACAATACCGGTGTGGGTCTGGCCGTCCCGGGTCTTGAACACCGTGGTACGGTACTGCGGCGCTACATCCCGATTCGGATAGATGATCGCGGCGAGCAACTCTTCCGCCGACAATCGCCCGGCCACACCGGCGAGCTCCGGTCCGAGAGGACTCGTCCCGGTGTGGCACGTTTGACAGCCACGTTCGACGAAAATTCTTTCGCCACGCGCAGGTTGTCCTAAGTCCCATTTCGCCGTCTTAAGCGCCTGATTCCAGTTGGCGCTGTCCCCCTGGCTATCGCCTTCACTTTCGACAGCCTGGCGCAGTTGCGGATTCTTTTGGGTGAACCAGGCGAAATACAACTGGTAAACCTTCTTCAACGACGCAGCGTCGGTTTCTCTTTCCTCGACTTTGAATGGCTGACCGGTCTGCCGCGCCACCGACGCGATGATGTTGGTTCGCAAGCCCGTTTCGTTCGTCTCGGATAGCAGCCGGCGCAGGAGATGGAAAGCAGGAATGAGATTGTTTGGCGTCGGATCGCGCGGGAGCTCCGCCAGGGCCGCGAGGCTCGCGCGGACGATGGACAATTGACTCGAGGCTAATCCGAAGAGGAATTTCTCCCGGTCGATCGGCTCGGGTTTGACCGCGAGCTTGAGCAACAATTCGTCGCGCAGGGCGAAGTTCGACCATTGCTGCCGAAACAATGGTCGCACTTCTTCCGCCGACAGGCTGGATAACAGTTCGATAAGCGGCCCGGACCAGGGAAAGCTCGGGGTTTTTTGAACAGCAGCCAGGAACAATCGCGCGGCTTGCCCTCGGTACCTGGCATCGAGCACGGACACGAGGTCGACGTGCGCGGGCCTGGCGAAATCCGGGTGTTTGAGCAACGCTTCGGGAAGCTGGAGATCACGCTTGATGAGGTTTGTCACCACTTCCGACAATCGCGCGCTCCAATTCTGCTTGGCGCGCTGCTGTTGTCCTTCGAGTTTGCGATCCAGACTCAAAATCGCATGGGCGATGCGCCCGGTCAGTTCGGCACTGCGGGCCCCTGGCAATCTCGAGAGCACGACCAGGTAGTGGAAGTCGTAGACCGGGCGAGATCGCGGCGTGATATAGTCCGTAACTTGTCGGACCAGATTCGTGTCCTTGTCCTCCAACATTCCCAAAAGCCGCGCGCTTTCCGCATCCAGCAGCGAATTTCCGGAACCCAAGACCGGTCGGACTTCAGCCTGGATGATCGAGACGGTAGCTTGCAGATTTTTTAATGACGTGGCCAGTTCATAGGCAGTGTAAACCTCCACGGAAGGATCGTTTAAGTGATAATCTCCCAACGCGAGAACGATGAGACGAACCGCTTGGAGGCGCAGGTCGTTATCCCGGGTTGCTTTCAGGACGGCAAGCGCGGTTTTCAAAGTGTTGGTGTGGATTTGGCTCGCAGGATTCCGCCACACGGCTGCCATAACTCCAGTCAGTCGCGCCTGCGGCACGGCCTTTTCCAGGCTGGTCCAGAGTTTGGTCCACGACGCTTCCGGCAAGAGTGCCGCAAGCCGGGCGGCAGCCTGACGCACGCGTTTGTCCGGATGACCGAGGTTCACGGGGAGGATTGGCAGCAGATTTGTGGGATTCAATTGCGCGACCCGATCGGCAATCGCTTCCAACGCGCATCGACGAACCAGGGGATGCTGGTCCAGGGCGAGCGGCAGCAGGATTGGAACGTAATTCTCACAAGGCGCGCGTCCGAGCGACCAGGCGACTCTGGCTCTCACGAACGGCGACGCATCGCGCGCTGCCAGAGTAGCTTCAGCGGTGGCGAGGCCATGAAACAGTTCCGTCAACACTTCAATAGCCCGCACGCGCAAGTCGGGACTCAACTGCGCATTGCTCAGTGTTTGGCCGATTCGTTCCGCGCCGATTCGCTGCGCGGCCGGGAGCCAAAGCGCGCGCGACCAGGCATCCAGCGGCTGAGGGGCGAGCAGAACGGAATCAAGCTCGGCGGTG
>JBDTOW010000273.1:0-5972 GCA_039933075.1 Verrucomicrobiota bacterium
GACCTCCAGCGTGATTACGAGAAGTCCAAAGGAAATTCCAACCTCACGTGGGACAAGGCCAAACACGCCACGCGTGATGCCTGGCAACGTGTCGAGCGCGCACTGCCAGGAGATGCGGCCCGAGACCGCCGCTAAGCTGGGGGCGGAAGCCCGGGGTTGGCAAATCTGCCAGCCCCGGGTTTTTGCGTCACGGGTTCGAAGTCGAACTTCTCTCCAAACACAAGCTCCGACATCACAACAGAAAAGGAAACGAATGAAGAAGTTCAAATCAGTCATGGCAGCATTCGCACTGCTCTCACTGGCAGGCGCGGCTGCTTTCGTTGTTGGCTGCAAGCATACGGAGTCAAGCGAGCGCGGCAGCGGCCACGTTCACACTTATACCTGTACCCATCACCCCGAAGTGGTCCAGGACAGCCCCGGCACTTGTCCGAAGTGCGGAATGAAGCTGGTCCACAAGGATTAGCACCTTCCGGATTGGCGGTGGCGCGATCATGCGCGCCGCCGCTGCCTGCTGGTGCGAGGGCAAGTCACAAACAACCATTTCGACGGTCCCTATGGGTCACCTGGCCGAATACCTTATTGCACATACGAGTTTCCCCGCCTAGGGTTTCCTTGAAATCGGTGAACGGAAAATGAATGATGGAAGGCTTCCAGAAAATCGCCAATCGCATCACGTCGGGCATCTTTCTGGCCGCGCTCATCATGGGTGCATCGACTCTCACCGAGACTAAAACGGATTTCTAAATGTTTGGCTATCCTGGGTTGTCGATGCTTTGTTTCCTGTTCGCCGCGGCGGGCGGCTTTTGGCTGATCATTTCCATTTTCATTCAAGACCGCGAGCGGCGGGCGAAACCTCCTCCTTCATGAACCAGGCGGCGCCCCACGGGAAACGGACGCTGCCGGCGAAAATTAAAATGCTGCTTGCGATTTTCCTCACGCTGGTGATCACGGTTTTTCTGACCGTGCTGTTCTTAAATCTCCGCGCCGGGGAAAAACAGATCCGCTTCCAAGTCGCGCACCGCTTTGCGGTGACCGAACCCCAATTCATCCGCAACATGGGAAATCTGCTTGGACCAGGTATTGCCAGTGGGAATCGGGTCAGAGCTTTGCAAAATGGGGACGAAATTTTTCCCGCCATGCTCGACGCGATCCATGGCGCGCGCGAAACAATTACGTTTGAAACCTACATCTATTGGTCCGGTGACATTGGCCAGAAATTTTCCGATGCGTTGTGCGAGCGAGCCAGGGCCGGTGTGAAAACTCATGTGCTGCTGGATGCGGTTGGCACCGGCAAGATCGAGAAAAAGTTTCTCACTGATCTGAAATCAGCGGGAGTGGAAGTAGAGCGCTATCACCCGTTGCGCTGGTACACTATAGCCCGAATCAACAACCGCACGCATCGAAAACTCCTGGTGGTCGATGGCCGAATTGGTTTTACGGGCGGCGTCGGCATCGCCGACCTATGGACTGGGCACGCGCAGTCCAAAGAGCATTGGCGCGATTCTCATTATCAGATCGAAGGCCCCGCCGTGGCGCAGATGCAGGCGGCCTTCGGCGACAACTGGATCAAGACGAGGGCCAAAGTTCTTTTTGGTTCGGAATACTTTCCCGAACTGAAGCCGGCGGGTGATTCCCTTGCGCAAGTCTTCAAGAGTTCGCGGAGTGAGGGTAGTGAAAGCGTGCGGCTTATGTATTTGCTTTCGATTGCGTCGGCCACGAAAACCATTCGGCTGCAGGCCGCCTATTTCGTGCCGGATGATTTGGCGATCGAGACTTTTCTGGCAGCACGCCAACGCGGCGTCAAAATTGAAATTATTGTGCCCGGTGCCCAGTCTGACGCCAAGATCGTTCAGAGCGCGAGCCGCTCCCGTTGGGGTGACTTACTTGATGGCGGGGTGGAAATCTACGAATATCAGCCCACCATGTATCACTGCAAAGTCATCATTGTGGACGATGTGTGGGTCTCCGTCGGCTCGACCAACTTTGACGACCGCTCCTTTCGGCTGAACGACGAAGCCAATTTGAACATCTACGACGCCACTTTCGCCGCCGAACAAGTCAAAGTGTTCGACGATGACAGGCGTAAGTCGCGCTTGATGACCCGCGCGGAATTCAAGAACCGCTCAGCGGCCGCAAAAGTTCTGGAAGCGCTTTCGGGAGCACTTCGCAGACAACTTTAGAAAAGCAAACAAAACGAGAGCCAAAGTATGAACAATTCTGTTAATAGGAGAGCATGAAGAAAAACATTTCGAACAAAGGGCCGGCGTTGAGTCAGCCGGCGGAAACCCACCAGACCACTGAAGATCCCAACAAATCGCTGACGACGAACCAGGGCATCGTCATCGCTGACAATCAAAACTCGCTGAAGGCTGGCTTGCGCGGGCCGACGTTGTTGGAGGATTTCGTTCTGCGCGAGAAGATCACGCACTTCGATCACGAGCGGATTCCCGAACGCATTGTTCACGCTCGCGGATCGGGCGCGCATGGCTATTTCCAGGTTTACGAATCTCTGGCAGGCATCACGAAGGCTGCCTTTCTTCAAGACCCGAAGAAAAAGACAGAAGTGTTCGCGCGTTTTTCGACTGTCGCAGGCGGCGCTGGCTCCGGCGATATGCCGCGCGACGTGCGCGGTTTCGCGGTGAAGTTCTACACCCAGGAAGGAAACTTCGATTTGGTCGGCAACAATATTCCGGTGTTCTTCATTCAGGACGCGATGAAGTTTCCCGACCTCGTTCACGCGGTGAAGATGGAGCCGGATCGCGGTTTCCCGCAGGCGGGCTCCGCGCACGATAACTTCTGGGATTTCATTTCGCTGACGCCGGAGAGTCTGCACATGATCATGTGGGCCATGTCAGACCGCGGCATTCCGCGCTCGCTGCGCATGATTGAGGGCTTCGGCGTTCACACTTTTCGCCTGGTCAATGCGAAGGACGAAGCCCGCTTCGTGAAGTTTCACTGGCGTCCAACCATTGGAGCGTCCTCCGTCCTATGGGATGAAGCGGTGAAAATCAACGGCGCCGATCCAGACTTTCATCGGCGCGATTTATGGGATGCAATTCAGAGCGGCAGCTTCCCCGAATGGGAATTGGGCTTGCAGGTGTTCGATCAAAAGACGGCGGACGGCCTCGACTTCGACGTGCTAGACCCCACGAAACTGATTCCCGAGGAAATCATTCCACTGCGCATGGTTGGAAAAATGATTCTTAATCGCACCCCCGACAATCATTTCGCCGAGACGGAGCAAGTGGCCTTCTGTCCGGCGAACATAGTGCCGGGCATTGATTTCACGAGCGATCCTTTGCTGCAAGGGCGTCTCTTCTCCTATCTCGACACGCAACTCAGCCGCTTGGGGGGGCCGAACTTTCATCAAATTCCGGTGAACGCACCGCGCTGTCCGTTTCAGAACATGCAACGCGACGGCATGCAGCAAATGCTGGTGCCAAAGGGGCGGGTGAACTACGAGCCGAACTCACTCGACGCCCAGGCGCCCCGTGAAAATCCAAACAAGGGCTTCATCAGCTTTCCCGAAGCCGTGAACGGAGAAATTCTGCGCAAGCGCGCCGAGACGTTCGCCGATCATTATTCGCAGGCGCGGCTCTTCTTCCGTTCCATGACGGAGCCAGAACAACGGCACATGGTGAGCGCGCTCGCATTTGAACTCGCCAAGGTCGAAACCATGCACGTGCGCACACGGGTGCTCGGCCACCTCGCCATCATCGATTCTTCACTGCACAAACAGGTCGAGAAGGCCTTGGGAATGGAAGGGAAAGCGGATAAAATTCAACCAGCGGTAACCCCCCGCGATCTTGCGCCTTCGGCTGCCTTGAGCTTGATCAAGAAAGCCCCGGTGACGTTGAAGGGCCGCAAAGTCGGTGTACTGATCACGGACGGCTTCGATCCTGGGTTGCTGGCAGCATTACGCGCGGCGGTGAAAGCAGAGAAAGCCCGGCTGGAGGTGATTGCGCCCAAAGTCGGCGGCGCTAAGGACAGCGCTGGCAAAATTACCCCTGCAGATCATTCGCTGTCGGGCGCACCGTCGATATTCTTCGACGCTGTAGTTATTCTGGCCAACGAAGAGCAAGCCTCGCATCTCAGTACACAGGCCGGCGCAGTCGATTGGTTACGTGATGCGTTCGGTCACTTGAAAGTCATTGCGCACACACCGGGCGCCCAGCCGTTTCTTACTCGCGCGGGCATAAAAGAAGATGAAGCCGTCGTTGCGTTGGGCGATAACAAATCCGTAGCTGCGTTCATCAAAGCGGCGAAGCAAGGACGCCTATGGAAGCGCGAGCCAGCGCTCCGTTCGCCAGGTTGAAGCTGGACCGAGGTTGAATTCGGCGCTTGCCTCGATGACGTGGCAGTGAATGCGCGACCACTACCATCGCGTGATCACCAATCAGCAACTTGCTGCCATATCCAAAAAGTCGCTGCGGGCGTTCGAGCGGCAGTTCCTGGCCAGCTTTCATCTCACGCCGCAAAACTATCTGCGAACGCTCCGGCTGCGCATTGCCAGCCGCGCATTGATTTATGCGAGCGAATCGTTGCCCGAGGTGGCCTTGTGCTGTGGCTTCGCGAATCCAAGCCACTTCACTCGCGAATTCTGGCGGCAATTCGGACGCACACCCCGGGAATATCGCGAGTACTACAACGTTTCGGCTGGCGTTACTGAACCAAAATCTGACGTTTCCAGACAATAAATCTTTCCGTATCACCGGCCGGCGGTCATGATCACGAAGCTTCGTTCTACGGTTTGTTCGACGGCTGGAAAGATATCGGTTGGGCGCCGGTCGCGGACAGCAAGCTGGCGTTTCAGCAGGATATCCGCCCCAAGTACGACGTGTTGGTTTTCTACGATTTCACTCGTGACCTGGACGATAAGGGAAAAAAGAATCTGCGCGATTTCGTGGAAAGCGGCGAAGGCATCCTGGTGCTGCATCATGGAATTTTGAATTTTCAGAAATGGCCGTGGTGGTACAAGGAAGTGGTGGGCGGCCTTTATCGCCTGGAGCGTCAAGGTGCAATTCCGAATTCGACGGTGAAGCTCGGTGAGGAACACATGATCACTCCAGCGGGCGATCATCCCATCACCGCGAGCATCGGCCCGTTCCATGTCCCGACGAGTGGAGATCGATGGCAAGCGCCCGCACGGCCATCCGCTCGACTGGCCGAAGGCGCGCTGCCAGGAATTGCAGCGCGTGGCGAGCGGCGAAGGCATCGAGCTTCACGGCGTCGCCGCCAACAACGATTTCAGCAACCCGGTCCCTGAAGTGCGTGAGGCTCAAATCTGATCGCTGAAGCATATTGGCCCATTGTTCACCGTCCCGGGACATCATACTGAACGAAGCCGAGCACATTCTGGCTGATTACACGGCCCTGCTCAGTCACAAAACTGAAACCAGCCTGAGCGCGTGATGAAGATTGAAGATCTGAAACTTCTTGGTGCTTACCCGCCGTTTCAATCGAGCCAACGCTTGCTCCGGCAAATTCCGGGGCGATAGTCGCCTCGTGGGTCGAGTTGGTTGAGGCAGCACCGGCTCTATTTATCAACTTCTTGGAGTTTGTCCTCTAATTCTTCGAGCGGGAAGCCTTCGTCTACGACGATCCCTTTTCTGTCCGCCAGGATGAGCCACGGCAAGTTCTCGAGGCCGGACGCCCATTTGGTTTTGTCCGATTTTTCGGCGAGGCGGCTGATCGGAAAGAAGAACGGGTTGGTCTCTTTCCAATCGTCCCAGGATTCGTTGCTGGCCGGCACGATTTGAGCAGCCAGGACCGTGACTCCTTTCTCGCGCAAGTCGTCCTGCTGCAGCGTCAAGAGCCGGACCATCCGGCGCGACGGGCGCTGCTGGACATCAATCAAGCAGAGCAGCACCGGCTTGCCGGCGGGGGCTGCATCGGCGGCGAAACCTAACGAGGTGAGATCGGGCAGCGGTTTGCCCTTGAGTGCGGACACATTGGTTGTGGTCCGCCGGACG
>JBDTOW010000274.1:0-5949 GCA_039933075.1 Verrucomicrobiota bacterium
CAGGCCCATCAGATACAGCTCGTGTGAACTGTAGCCATTCGCGTTCCCATCCTCCGTGACACGATGGTGACAAACAACATCACCTTCCGAATAATCCTGAGCAATTCGATTGGCGGGGCCTTGCTCGGGAGAGCCTCTGCCACGGTCACCATTGTAAGTCCGCACGATCCGGGAATGTTTCGCACGGTGGCGCCGCCGTATGACACCGCGTTGAATATCCATCGGCAGGCCGAGCTGAATATTCTGTCCTGGGCTGGGGGCGGCCAATTACAGCGGGCCGATAGTCCGTTGGGGCCATGGCAGCCAGTGCTGACGGCCACGAATTCCTATATCGTTCAGTCCTGGGTTCCAGTGACATTCTACCGGGTCGCACGGCCGAGACCTGCTAACGTTTATGTTCCCTCCACCTACAACGGCACAAATGCAATGCCGTTGCTACTCCTGCTGCATGGTTCCGGTGGCACAGGGGCCGGGCAGGAGGATTATATGAGGCTTCAACCGTTGGCGGAAGCGCGCGGGTTTCTGTACTGTTTCCCCGACGGCACATTGGACCGTGATGGTATCTCGTTTTGGAACGCGACCGATGCGTGTTGTGACATTTACCACACTGGCACTGATGATGCCGGCTACTTGCGCGCTCTGATTGAGGAAATAGGAAGACAGTTCTCAGTAGATCGAAAGCGGATTTATCTGATCGGGCATTCCAATGGCGGCGAGATGGCTTATCGGATGGCTTGTGACGCTGCTGACCTCCTCGCCGGAATCGCCAGTTTGGCCGGGCCGACTTACCTCGACCCCAGCCATTGCCAGCCTTCCGAGCCAATCAACATCCTGCACATCCATGGAACGGCCGATGACACAGTTCCCTATTTTGGTGGTACCTGGCCGCGGGATCCCGGTTCGCGCAGCGCGCAGATCTGGGCCGCTTATAACGGGGAGAGTGGTCCAGTGACCGAGGCCGCACCCTCTATGAACCTCGACCTGGCCGTATCCGGACTCGACACGGTAGTCACTCGCTACGCGAATGCGCCTCTGGGCGGCGCCGTAGAACTCTGGACCATTAACGGTGGCAGCCATGGTCCAAGGCTTTACAGCGGCAGCTCTGCGTCAGAGTTTGCTCCCCGAGTAATCGACTGGCTGCTCGCGCACCCCAAACCATGAGGCTGGCGCGAGGGTGAGGATAATCTTCCTTGAAAGTTTGAGCCTGAGCGTGCCCGAGAGCAGGAAAGTCGGGTCAAGGAATCGCAGTAACCTCAACACCCTGATCAACGCAAAGCCGAAACAATATCCGTTCTCGATTCACCGCAGACGCGGTAAAATGCCTCGGCGTCCCACCGATTTCGCGCGCGCGGTCCTGTTCGGGCCCTTCCGAATTCGTCAATATGAAGGGGACGCTCTTCTTTTCTGCCGACGATGGCCTGTAACCTTTCGCAGCCTTTCCTGATTGTCTCTGGTGGCGATCAAAAACGAGGTGAAGATGAAAACTCAATTTCGCAAATCAAGACTTATGAAAACAAATCACCATCTCGGTCATTTTGACGCTGCATCACAACAAAAGGCTTCTGTGGAGGTGAATCATTTCACGAAGTTCGCCGCGCCCAGCCCGTTCGGCATCGCGGCGGATAGTGCCACTAACATCTATGTGGCCGATACCTTGAACCACACCATCCGCAAAGTGACGACTGCGGGAGTGGTGACGACCCTGGGCGGAATGCCAGGCAATATTGGCACCGCGAACGGGACCGGGAGCGCGGCGAGGTTTAGCAATCCTACCGGCTTGGCAGTGGATGGCGGCGGCAACGTCTATGTGGCGGATTTTTACTTCAACACGATCCGGAAAGGATACGCGCCACCGATGATGCTCAACTCTGGCTTCATTGACGGCCAGTTCGGTTTCAACCTCAGCGGGCCACCAGGGCATTTGGTGACCGTGGAAGCCTCGACCGATTTGGTGAGTTGGCTTCCCATTTTGATCAACACCTTCGCGGGCACTCTCAATTTCAGCGACCCGGCGAGCGGCGTCTTTTCCAATCGTTTTTACCGCGCCCATTCACCTTAACCGACCGGACAACAAAAACTAAATCAGAACAATTCTATGAAACATATCGAACTCATCGCCGTCCCCATCCTCGCCACTCTGCTGGCGGGTGGGACTCATCAATCACACGCCCAAGGCGCCACCCTCATCGCCCAGCAGGCCTATCTTAAAGCTTCCAACACCGGGGTCGGGGACTCCTTCGGCTACGGGGTAGCGGTGTCCGGGGATACGCTGGTGGTCGGAGCATATCTTGAGGACAGCAACGCCACAGGCGTCAACGGCAACCCAAGTAACAACAGCGCCACTGATTCCGGCGCGGCCTACGTCTTCGTCCGCAACGGAACGAATTGGGTCCAGCAGGCTTATCTCAAAGCCTCCAACACCGGGGCGAATGACTGGTTCGGCTGGTCGGTGGCGGTATCGGGCGACACCGTCGTAGTGGGGGCGCGTAATGAGGACAGCAACGCCACCGGGGTGAATGGCAATCAGAGCAACAACAGCGCCGGGGACGCCGGGGCGGCCTATGTCTTCGTGCGGGATGGAACAAACTGGACTCAGCAAGCCTATCTCAAGGCGTCGAACACTGGGGCGATTGACGTCTTCGGCTACCACGTGGCGGTTTCGGGCGACACGGTCGTGGTCGGGGCCCCTGGCGAGGACAGCAATGCCAGCGGGGTGAACGGCAACCAGAGCGACAACAGCCTCTCGTTCGCTGGCGCGGCTTATGTCTTCGTACGCAGCGGAACCAACTGGAGCCAGCAGGCCTATCTCAAAGCCTCCAACCCCGACTTCGAAGACAACTTCGGCTCGGCCGTGGCGATATCTGGAGACACGGTTGTAGTCGGGGCGGATAACGAATCCAGCAAAGCGACCGGCGTTGGCGGCGATCAAACCGACAACAGCGCCTCACACTCTGGCGCGGCCTACGTCTTCGTGCGCAACGGGACCAACTGGACCCAGCAAGCGTATCTCAAAGCCTCCAATACCGGGGCGGCTGACGAATTCAGCGCCTTCGAGGGAGGGGCGCTGGCGGTATCGGGCGACACGATCGTAGTCGGGTCGAACCATGAGGATAGCGACGGCATCGGCGTGAATGGCAACCAGGGCAACGACCGCGCCATGGAATCCGGAGCGGCCTATATTTTCGTCCGGAGCGGGACCAACTGGACCCAGCAAGCCTATCTCAAAGCTTCCAATGCCGAGGCGGGTGATGAATTCGGACTTCACGTGGCCATCTCCGATGACGTAGTCGTTGTTGGGGGAGGGGATGATAGCAATGCCACCGGAGTTAACGGCGACCAAAGCAACAACACGGCTACCGATTCCTGCGCGGCCTATGTCTTCCTCCGCACGGGCACAAATTGGACCCAGCAGGCGTATCTCAAGGCCTCCAACACCGGCGCCAACGACCTCTTCGGCCTCTTCGTGGCGGTGTCGGGCGGTACGGTCGTCGTCGGGGCACCTGGGGAGGACAGCAACGCCACCCTGGTTAATGGCAACCAGACCAACAATAGCGCCACTGACTCCGGCGCAGCCTACGTCTTCACTGGTTTGGGCCCCGCTGCGCCTCAACTCGCAATCGAGCAGTCCGCCGACAACGTGCGGATTCTTTGGCCGCTCGCGGCCGCAAACTTCGTGCTCGACGAAACCAACGACCTCAACGCCTCGCCCATCGGCTGGACGCAGGTGCCGTTCCCATATCAGACCAACGCCACGGACGTCGCCGTCACCTTGCCGCTGGCGGCGGGGAACAAATTCTATCGCTTGCGCAAGCCGTAGCGCGGCGGGTGACTAACAATCAAACAAGGAGAACAGATAGATGAAAAAAGCATTCAATCCGCGCAATCGAGACCCTGTTCGTGCTGGTGCTGTCCGCCAGCCAAAGCCTGGCTCAATCGACTTACACTTAATAATTATGAAGACTATCCATCACACCCTTTCTGCGCTCGCGCTCTTGGCGCTGATGTTCACCCAAGGCCTGGCTCAGTCAATTTACGAACCGTACACGTTCACCACGCTGGCTGGAGGAGGAGGCTTTGCCAGCCCGGACGTGCCCGGAAGCGCTGGCCGCCTTAATCTTCCGTTCGGCATCGCGACAGACAGCGCGGGCAATGTTTATGTAACGGACCAATTTAGCAGCACCATTCGCAAAGTGACACCGGCAGGAGTCGTCACCGAGTTTGCCGGCCGAGCGGGCAGTTTTGGCAGCGCGGACGGAACGGGAAATGCCGCGCAGTTCCGCGCTCCTCAAGGAGTGGCCGTGGACAGCGCGACCAACATCTGCGTCGCGGACACGTGGAACAACCTCATTCGCAAAGTGCGACTCGTGGGTACCAACTGGGTGACGACCACACTGGCCCATCGTCCCGTGGTCGATTGGGATAACGGCGGGAGTGAAGACGGCAGCGGCATGAGCAGCACTTCGCGTGAGGTCAAAGCGGTCGAATGCACTGACAGTGAATAAGCCGACCGCGCGCGCGGCCACGAAGGCCCATCCACCTGGGTGGGCCCGCTGAAATAGACGACGAAAGCTGTCAGCAACTTTATGATTTTCTCTATCTCGATCCGAGTGGGATTCTCCACCTTTATCAGCGCCGTCGCCTGCGGCGTTTCCGCCGCGAACCTTCCAGTGGATGATCCACTGCGGCTCGATCCGCGCATCAAACCAATCACACAAAGCCTGGATCTTCAACTAGATCCAGAGGCTAATACTTATACTGGAACAACTCGAATTGAGTTGCAATTCAACACCGCGACAAATCGCTTTCGATTTCATGCGCAGGGGATCCAACTTGGAAACGCAACGCTCGACGGTCAGACCCTTGCACTGACGGCTCAAAAGGCAGGACTTGTTTCCGCGGCCGCCGCCCAGGTCATCGGGCCGGGCTATCATCTGCTGGAGATAGCATTCACGAACGATTTCAGTAGAGATGGCACCGGTCTCTACAAAGTTGAGACCGAAGGCAAAGCCTACCTCTTCACCCAAATGGAACCGACCGACGCGCGCACTGCCTTTCCGTGTTGGGACGAACCCGGATTCAAAATTCCCTGGCGCTTGACCCTCACCGTCCCGAAGAACCTGGAAGCGGTGGCGAACATCCCAGTTGCTGGAACGTTCTTTTTGGGCGAACACAAACGGCTGGAGTATGGAAGAACGCCGCCTATGCCCTCTTATCTTGTCGCCATGGCCGTCGGCCCGTTTGAAGCCATTCCGATTCCCGGACAAGCGGTGCCCGGACGCATCCTCACCGTGGCCGGGAAAACCGCGCTCGGAAAAATGGCGGCTCAGGAAGCGCCCGCTTTGCTGGCCGCCTTGGAACGCTACTTCGGGCTGCCTCATCCCTTTCCAAAGCTCGACCATATCGCTGTTCCCGAGTTCAACTTTGGCGCCATGGAAAACGTCGGTCTAATCACATATAAGGACGGCCTACTCCTTTTGGACTCGGGCGATACCAGTTTGAGCAGCCGCCAAGGTCTCATCACCGTGCTTACCCATGAAATGGCCCACATGTGGTTCGGTAATCTAGTTACGATGCAGTGGTGGGACGATCTTTGGCTCAATGAGGCATTCGCGAGCTGGATGGCTGCTAAGATCGCTGGCCAGGTTCATCCCGAGTTGCGGTTCGAACTCCAAAGCTATTACACCGTCCGTGGCGCTCGTGGGAACGACGTACAGCCATCCGTCAAACCGGTCCGCCGTCCCTTCAAAGGGGGGGATAATCTGCAAGAGGCATTCGACACCCTAAGCTACGGAAAGGGACAAGCCATTTTGGGAATGATCGAAGGCTGGATCGGCGCGACGAACTTTCAAGCGGGTCTGAAACGTTACTTCGTGCAAAATAGCTGGGGAAATGCCCGAGCGAGCGATCTCTGGGCGGTGTTTGCCGAAGCGGGTGACGAAGCACTCCCGG
>JBDTOW010000275.1:0-5939 GCA_039933075.1 Verrucomicrobiota bacterium
CGTTGGGACAGCAGATGCTGACGGTGGCCGTTGGTTGGGAGCTCTACGAACGAACCCACTCCGCGTTGGCCCTTGGCCTGGTCGGGTTGACGCAAATGGTTCCGATGATCCTTTTGATTTTACCGTCTGGACACTTGGCGGATAGCTACAATCGAAAACACATCATCCTCTCGACGGTCCTGGTGGTCGCACTGGCGAGCTTCAGTCTGACCGCGATCTCGTGGCTGCACGCTGGAGTTTTCTGGATTTATATGTGCCTTCTCGCGGCGGGGACTGCGCGCACGTTTCTGTGGCCAGCCAGCGCCGCATTCATGCCGCAACTCGTGGCTCGCGAGAACTTCTCACGGGCCGTGACCTGGAACACAGGTGGTTTTCACCTTTCGTCAGTTGTGGGGCCCGCGGCGGGTGGCGCCTTGATTGCGCTCACTCACAACGCGGCGGTTGTGTATGCGATTAATGGCGTAGCGGCGTTGATCTGCGCCGGGTTGCTTTGTTTGGTGCGGACACGCCACGTGGTTACGTTGAAAGAGAAGATGACAATCGAAAGCCTGGTTGCCGGGTTTAGGTTCGTTTACGCGAGCAAGGTGATTCTCGGGACCATCACCCTCGATATGTTCGCGGTGCTCCTCGGCGGCGCAGCGGCGCTGTTGCCAGTCTTTGCCAAGGACATATTGCATTCGGGCCCGTCTGGACTCGGGATCTTGCAAGCAGCGCTGCCGGCCGGCGCACTGCTATCGGCGTTTATTCTGGCGCATCGACCCCCGCTGGAAAAAGCGGGCCGGGCGCTGGTCTGGTCGGTAGTGGCGTTCGGTCTGGCCACGATCGCGTTTGGGCTTTCAACCTCCTTTTGGTTTTCGTTCCTTATGCTCTTCCTGTGTGGAGCGGTGGACAACGTGAGCGTGGTTGTGCGCCATACCCTGGTTCAATTGCTCACACCGGACGAGATGCGTGGCCGTGTCTCCGCGGTTAACAGTCTTTTCATCGGCACCTCGAACGAGCTCGGCGGATTCGAATCCGGCTTTGTCGCGCATCTTTTCGGTCCGGTGTTCTCGGTGGTTTCCGGAGGCATTGGAACCATTCTCGTCGTCATTGCGACGGCGCTGATCTGGCCACAGATCCGCAAGTATGGACGGTTGGACGGACCGGTATGACCGTCCGGTCGCGCTAGTTTTCAACGAAGTTGCCGTTGGGGATTCGCCGTCCGGGCCTTGCTTGCTTGCCGTTGCTCGCTTCCCGTGGATATTGAACGATGCGTTTGACGCGTTTGACGCGAGGCCCGGAGTTTCCGTTTGACAAAATCGGTCAACTACCTACCGTTCGGTATAGATGCTGGAAAAACGGTCAGACGCGCGGCAATTGGTATTGGAGTCGGCCATTGCCGAGTTCGCTAAAAAGGGCTACGCCGGAACCTCGGTGCAGGATATTCTCCGGGCCACCAGACTGTCCAAACCCACGCTCTATTATTACTTCAAGAGCAAAGCGGGTCTGTTTCGCGCAATCCTCGGCTTTGCTTACGACGAGTCGTTCCGGCTGATGCAGGCAGGGGTGGAGAAGGAGACGAGCTGCGAAGAACGGCTCATCGAAGTGGCTTCCGCTGTCTTCGCTTTCGCGCGAAATCATCAGAGCCTTATCCGGCTGGTTTTTGCCACGGTATTCGCGGCGCCCGAAGAGATCCCTCCGGATTCCATTGATTCGACCAAACGCCGGCGCAACTTCGAGTTTGTGCTAAAGATTGTTCGGGGTGGGCAGAAGGGCGGGGAACTCGATTCACGCTATGATCCGGTGGAACTGACGCACGGGATTTTTGGCGCCATCAGCCACCAGACTAGAACCCATTTACTCGAGGCGCAAGGCTCGCTCGACCGGCGCCGCGCCGAGCGCGTGGTGAGCCTCTTTCTCGACGGCGCCCGCAAGCAAAAGTGAGTGTATATGAAACGAGTTGAGAACTATGCCATTCCCGCGGTGTGCGCCCTCCTGCTCGGGCTGGCCGCTTGTAAACGTGAAGCTGTTGGGCCGAAGGAACGGCGCGCCGAAGACACTCCCGTAACCGTTGCGACGGTCACGAACGTGTCTTGGGACCGGACGGTGTCCATTACGGGCACGCTTTACCCGAAGGATGAAGCCACGCTTGGCGCGCAAGTCGAAGGCGCGGTGGAGAAGACGCTTGTCGATTTCGGTGACCGCATCGTCTCGAATCAGGATCTCGCGTTCATCGACACAGGTTCGTATGAAGCCCAGGTGGAGCAAGCGAACGGCAATCTGGCCAAAGCCGAGGCCAACCTGGCTAACGCACGCAGGAATTTCACTCGCACCGCCGAGTTGAAGAAGGGCGGCGTGGCGTCCGAGAGCGACTATGACCAGGCGCAGGCGCAGTTGGACCAGGGGGAAGCCGAGGTCAAGGCCGCGCGCGGCATGGCCAGCGTCGCCCGGCTCAATCTCGAGCGCTCGCAGGTCAAAGCGCCGTTCGACGGCGCGGTCTCGCGGCGCGTGGTTGGTCGCGGCGACTTTGTGAAAGTCGGCTCGCCGCTATTCGAGGTGGTGAACGATTCCGTGTTGAAGTTCATCTTCCCGGTGCCCGAACGGTACGGGTCGTATGTGCAAAAGCGGTTGCCCGTCACGTTCAGCGTGGATAACTATCCTCACGAAACCTTCACCGGCAGTGTCTATCTGATCAGCCCGTCTGTCTCGACCGTGTCTCGCGCCTTCGGCGTCGGCGCGCTGGTGACAAACACGGACTTTCGACTCAAGGCGAACACCTTCGCGCGCGGCTCGTTGATCATTGAACGCTCCGTGCCAACGCCGGTCGTGCCGCTCGAGTCGGTGGTGAACTTCGCCGGCGTGACCAAGGTGTTTGTCGTGGAGTCCAATCTCGCGCGCAGCCGTTCCGTCAAGGCCGGCCGCATCCGCGAGGGCGTGCAGGAAATCGTCGAGGGCCTGCAGCCGGGTGAAACCGTTGTCGTGAGCGGCCAGAACCGTCTCACCGACGGCGCTGCGGTCGTGCTCCAGTCGGCTGAGCCGTCAAAACCTGGCGCGAAGCCCGCGCTCGCGGGGACCGATTCCCGCAACACTCACCAGCCATGAATCCCGCTGAACCCACTCCGGTCAGCGCGTCCACTCCCACCGAGACCAAGGGCCTCGCTATTGCAGACCTCTGCATCAAACGTCCGGTCTTTGCTCTGATGATGAATCTGTTCCTCGTCGTGCTCGGTTGGTTTTCGTTCAAGGACATCGGCATCGATCAGTTCCCCAACGTCGAACTGCCGATCATCACGGTCACGACCACGCTGCGCGGTGCTTCGCCCGAGGAAATGGAAACCAGTGTTACCAAGCCGCTGGAGGAAATCATCAACACCATCCAGGGCATCGACGAATTGAGCAGCGTCACGACGGAAGGCGTTTCCCAAATCACTGTCACGTTCCTGCTCGAACGCAACCGCGACATCGCCGCGCAGGATGTCCGCGACAAGGTCAACACCATCCTTGCCCGCCTGCCGCCCGGCACCGATCCGCCGATCATCGACAAATTCGATCTCGACGCAATTCCCGTTGTTTCCATCAGCGCCAGCGCGCCGCGCGACTTGAAGGAGACCACGTATATTACGGACAAGTTCATCAAACAAAACCTGGAAACCGTGACGGATGTCGGCTCGATCAGCATGATCGGCTCCCGCACGCGCGCGGTGCAGGTCTCGGTCGATGTCGAAAAGCTGCGAGCCTACAACCTGACTATTGACGACGTCCGGCAGGCGCTGGCACGCCAAAATCTCGAAGTGCCCGGCGGCCGGCTCAGTCAGAAGCCGCGCGAAGTCGTCGTGCGCACGCTCGGCCGCATGCTCCAGGTGAAAGATTTCAACGAGTTGATCGTCGCGAACTTCGCCAGTCAGCCCGTTTACCTGAAGGACATCGCGAAGGTCGAAGATTCCGTCGAAGAACCACGCACACTTTCCACGGCCAATGGTCAAAGCTGCGTGACCCTCGTCGTGCGCAAACAATCCGGCAGCAACACAGTGAAAGTAATCGACGGAGTGAAAAAGCGCCTCGAGGAATTGAAGGCGGTCGTGCCGCCGGACTTTAAACTCCAAATCATCCGCGACCAGTCGCGGTTCATCAAACGTTCGCTCGAAGAAATTCAGTTCCATCTGCTGCTCGGCGCTTTCCTGGTCGCTTTGACCACTTTTTTCTTCCTGCACGACTGGCGCGGGACGGTTATCGCGGTCATCGCCATACCCACTTCCATTATTTCCACCTTCGTGCTCATGCGGGCGATGGGCTACACGTTGAACAATTTCACCATGCTCGGCCTCGTCTTCGCCGTCGGCATCGTGATCGACGATGCCATTGTCGTGCTCGAGAACATTCATCGCACCATGGAAGAGAAAGGCTGGGACGGGAAAAGAGCCGCCAGCTTCGCCACTCGCGAAATCGCCCTCGCGGTCATGGCGACGACCTTGTCACTCGTAGTTATCTTTTTGCCGCTGGCGTTCATGAAAGGCCGCGTCGGCATGTTCTTCTCCAGCTATGGCGTCACCGTCGCGTTCTCGATCATGGTGTCGCTGTTTGTGTCGTTCACGCTCACGCCAATGCTCGCGTCGCGTTTTCTCCGGCACACCGACGACCCGAAAAAGCGCGAAAAGAAAGCCCATGGCGGCCGGCTGATGCAAGGACTCTCGCGGCGCTATCTTGGCGTCCTGCGTTGGAGTCTGCATCACCGTTGGGTCATCATGCTCGCGTCAGGCCTTTGCCTCGCATCGATTGTGTTGCTTGGCAAGCTGACGAAATTCACCTTCATTCCGCAGGACGATTCAAGCGAGTTTGAAATTTCCCTCCAGACACCGGAAGGCTCCGATCTCGAACGCACGGTCCAGATTTGCGGCCAGATCGAACGACGCCTGAAAGCGCTGCGCATCGACAATCAGCCCGTCATTGTTGACACGCTCACCACCGTGGGCATCACTACTGGCCGACTGGGCAAGGGCGAAGGCGATGTGACCGTCGCGACGATGTATTGCCGCCTGCCCGATCTCGGCGGGATCGGGTCGAAGCTGATTGGCAAAACGCGGCGCTGGTCCCAGTTCCAGGCGATGGGCATGGCGCGCACAATTCTCGCACAATTCCCGGACGTCCGCTCGGCCGCGCAATTGATTTCGAACATCGGCGGCGCTGGCCGCAATGCTGACCTGCAATTCAACCTGCTCGGCCCCGACCTTGGACGCCTGGTCAGTTATGGCGACCAACTGATCGCGAAGCTGCGCGCCAAACGGGGGCTGGTCGACGTGGATTCAACGCTGGCCAATCGCAAACCGGAGTTACGCGTCGAAATTGATCGCGAGAAAGCCAGCCAGTTCGGGCTGCAGGTGCAGGACATCGCGAGCTCGCTCCGCACACTCGTCGGCGGCGAAATCGTCGGCAGCTTCCGCGAGAACGATGACCTCTACGACGTCTGGCTTCGCGCCGACGCCCGCGACCGCAACACCCAGGAAGCGTTGGAAGACGTCACGCTCAAGTTGGGCGGCACCAACAACACCGGTCTCGTGCAGCTCGTCAACTTCGTCAACTTCCGCGAGGCACGCGGCCCGAACCAGATCGACCGTTTCCAACGCCAGCGCAAAGTCACCATCGTTGCGAACCTCGCGGACAAGGCGCTGGGCGAAGCAATGGAAGACGTGCGGGAAGCCGTCCGCGAAATCAACCTGCCGGCCGGCTATAGCGTCCTTTTCACCGGCCGCGCAAAGACACTGCAGGAGACCGGGCAAAACTTCCTGCTCGCCTTCGGTCTCGCGATGATTTTCATGTATATGATCCTCGCCGCGCAGTTCGAGAATCTGGTTCATCCCGTCTCCATTCTGCTTGCCGTGCCGCTCTCCCTGCCCTTCGCGCTCATCACCATGATCGCTCTCAACGAACCGCTGAATATCTACGCCATCTTCGGTCTTTTCATG
>JBDTOW010000276.1:0-5929 GCA_039933075.1 Verrucomicrobiota bacterium
GGGGTGGTCACGGATTACACGCATCTCCAGGCGCTGGGGCGATTGTTGCGCTACGAATCCTCGGGGCTCCCAACGGGGACACGGACTTCGCTGAGTGATTACCTCAAGCGGATGCCGTCCGGCCAGACAGAAATCTATTACCTGTTGGCGCCGGCCCGAGAAGCAGCGGAAGGCAGTCCTTATTATGAAGCGTTTGACGCAAAAAAACAGGAAGTGCTTTTCATGTACGATCCCTGGGATGAATTCGTGATGGAACATTTGCGTGAATTTGAAGGAAAGCCTTTGAAGTCTGCCGAGACGGCTGACATCAAGCTGGACCAGCCTGCGACAGCGGAGAACCAGGAAGTACTCCCGAACGAAGGGGCTGAAGCGCTGGCCAAATGGCTCAAAGAAAAGCTCGGCGAACAGGTGGGCGCCGTGCGTGTTTCAAATCGGCTCGTGACGAGTCCGGTGGTGATTGTGGAAACAGAAAAACCCACCGCCAGCATGCGACGCATGTTAAAGGGAATGCACCAGGGGATGGCAGCTTCGAAGCAGGATCTCGAGATTAACCCTCGTCACCCGATTATCGTTCGGCTCGACAAAATGCGGGAGACCGATAACGCGCTCGCTGTCAAAGTAGCCGAGCAACTTTTGGATAACGCCCTCGCCGCCGCGGGTTTGCTGGAAGATCCGCGCATGATGGTCAAGCGGATGAATGAGTTGATCGAGCGGGTACTGCTCGTGAACCGATAGTGCCTGGATAGTGCCCCGAGTGTTGGCACAATAACCTTGCTTCCTTCGCGAAAGTGGGCAGTATCGGCACTCGCGATTAGACAAAATGTCGATCTCAAGGCATGGAAGATCCTCATTTGAACTCGTTTTCAGTGATGATTTGAAACCCGGCGGTCGGGAACAGTCTGGGAGGACGCAGTCAGTCTAAGAGGAAAGTATCATGAATACCAAACTGTTTGTCGGCAATCTCTCGTTCGAGACCACCGAAAACGATCTCCAGGATATGTTCGCGCCACACGGGACCGTGATCGAGGTCAATTTGATGATGGATAGATTCAGCGGCCGCTCCCGCGGTTTTGCCTTTGTGACGATGGATTCCAAAGAAGCCGCTGACGCAGCGGGACAAGCTCTCAATGGCAAGAGCATCAACGGGCGCGCTCTCACTGTCAACGAGGCGCGTCCGCGTGAGGAACGACCCCGGACTTTTGGCGGCGGCGGCGGTGGTGCTGGTGGCGGTGGCGGCGGTCGCGGCGGGCCACGTCGTGAAAAGCGTTATTAATCTCACAATTGCCAGTGGAATGCGGGCCTCTCGAGAAGGGCAGGGCATCTGTTGGATTTGCTGGTTTGGGCTCATAGCCTGTCGGTTGAGGCCTGAATCATTTTCTTAACGAGACAGACGCTTCAAAGGACACATTTATGGATCAACATATCGAACTTGAAGGCCGCATTCTTTCGGTGCTGGCGGGAACGATGTTTCGCGTGGAGTTGGATAACAAGCACAAGGTGCTGGCTCATATTTCGGGCAAGATGCGCAAACGGTTTATTCGGCTCGTCGTCGGTGATCGGGTTAGAATGGAGATGTCGCCCTACGATCTCGACAAGGCGCGAATCGTCTATCGACTGCGTTGAACTCCATGTAGGCGGTTTTAGTTCGGGCCTTTGTACCCAGCGTGCCAATTCAATCGGCGCTCCGAATGACCGGTTTCGACCGCGACCGGGAGCGCTCTCGCACCAGCCAATTCTGGTTCGCTTCTTTCGTGCAATTCGGGCAATGAATCCGTTGCCGGAAAAGAAGTTTGGGCTATGGATTCGGCTGGCTTGCCTGGGTGTTTCCTGCATCGCGTTGTGGCTCGTGTTCCGGCGCGTGCCGCTTGGTTCGCTCACATCAACTCTGCTTCGACTTAAGTTCGGCTGGCTGCTGGGAGCGGTCCTTCTGTTTGTCACGGCTCTAGGGCTCGCGGCGGTCCGCTGGCATCTCATGCTTCGGTTGACTGGTCTTGCCGTTCACGCGGGTGCAACCAGCCGTACTGTTTTGATCGGCCATTTTTTCAATACGCTGCTGTTGGGACCTACTGGCGGTGATGTCGCAAAATCCGCTCTCTACTCTCATTGGTACCGGCATCCATTTCCCGACACCCTCGCTTCCTCATTTCTGGATCGCTTGTTGGGACTCGGAGGTCTGGTTCTCTTGACCTGCATCGCCTTAGGCCTGGCGGCAACTAACGATGGCTTCGCAATTCTGAATCAGATCCATGTTGCGGTTCCCCGTCGGTGGCTTGTGCCCGGATTATTGGCTGCGGCAGTAATCGGCATCGCCATGATGAAGCGGCGACGGCGAAAGCCCGACTCGTTTATGTTCCGTGCGCTCAATGCATTTTCCGTTGGCTTCCGTCGACTCGCTGGATCGTCCCACGTCGCCGTTCAAGGCTTAATTCTGGGCTTGCTTGTACAGGCGACGATGAACGGCGTGCTCGTACTCTGTCTCCAGGCGGTTAGCGAAACCTCGTATCCCTGGCGAAATTTGTTGTGGACGTTTCCAGTCATTTCGGTGCTGGCGGCGTTGCCGATAACAATCGGCGGCTCCGGCCTGCGGGAAGGCGCCGCCCTTGTCCTCTTGGGCCTTTATGGAGTCCCGGCCGGCGATGCAGTGACAGCGTCCATATTGAACTTCGTCGTCCTGTTCGTCGGAGCGATGTTCGGAGGAATTCTTTGGTGGTGCGAGGAAAAGAAGTTTACCAAGCGGTTTGACTCAAAGAATGCCCGAAGCATTTCCGTAATAAGTCCCACAATGAATGAAGCGGAGACCTTGGCAGAAACGGTCAGCCGCGTGTGGAGGATCCCTGAAGTAAGCGAAGTTATCGTTGTCGACGGCGGAAGCCGTGACGACACCATTGCGATCGCTGAAAAAGCGGGATGCCGAACCTTTTCATCCGCCAGCAGCCGGGGCGGTCAGATGCGTCACGGGGCTGCGCGGGCCGCCGGCGATGTTATCCTGTTGCTTCACGCCGATACGTGGGTCCCGCCTGACGCAGGCCGCGCGGTGCTCGATTGCTTGCGAGACGTGTCCGTCGTTGGCGGAGGATTCTGGAAGACTTTTCGGAACCCAACCTGGGTGATGCGCGGCTCACGTTTCCGGTGCGGGTTGCGTCTTTTTTTCTGCCAGCGTGTGATGGGAGACCAAGCAATGTTCATCCGTCGCGAAGCGTTGGAAAGAATTGGTGGGGTTCCGGAAGTGCCCCTCATGGAAGAATTTGATCTGTGTCGGAAATTGCGCGGGATCGGACGACTGGCGCTAGCCTGCGCCACCGTGACGACGTCAAACCGACGCTTTACCCGACTTGGTCCGTTGCGCACCTACGCCCGCATGTGGCGCGTGACGCTGCAATATCACCTGGGCACCTCGCCTCAGGAATTGGCACGCATTTATGAGAAGGACTGAGTCCGAAAAGCCGAACGTTGGTTCCAGCGCGGCCGCCACTTCCGCCAGATATCGCTTCACGAGACAGTGCGGAGAGCATCGGTTTTTACGTTCCAGATGAGCAATTTGTTTCGGTGATCTGCACATTCCGCAAGCGTCGCTTCTGGTACCATGCCACTGCTAAAAGATCGACTATGCCCCGGCCAAGCCGGTTGCGAATCCCGTACTTGGAGACTCCCGCCGCTCGCGGCCGGTGGTTCACGGGGATTTCCAACACTTTTGCTCCACCGCCATGGACCAACACAGGCAGGAACCGATGGAGACCGTTGAATGGGAAAATACCATCCAGGGCTGAACGCTTGAACACGCGGAGTGAACAACCGGTATCTTGCAAATCAATTCCTAGAACGATCTTCCGTGCCTGCCGCGCGACGCGGGAAGAGACCTGACGCAACCAATTGTCCCGTCGCTTCACTCGACGCCCCAGAATAAAGTCCGCCCAGTCCAACTCGGTTAACAGTTTAGGCAAATCCGCCGGATCGTTTTGGAGATCTCCGTCCATCGTTGCGATAACGGGCCCCGTGGTCGCTTGGATTCCAGACCAGAGCGCCGCGCTTTGGCCCCGATTACTTCCATGCCGCAAACCGCGGACGGACGAATTGGCCTGGTGCGCCGCGTTGATGCGTTCCCACGTTTCATCGGTGCTGGCATCGTCCACGAAAACCAACTCGTAGGTCCGCCTCTCGCTCCGTAACGCCAGCGCTACTTCCTGGGTCAATGGAAGAATATTCTCCGCCTCGTTGAAAACGGGAACAATGATCGAGATGTCGACACGCACTCGCAGAAAGTAGTCAGGGAACGGTGAATGGAAAATAGAAATCTCCGCGAACTAAAGTCCATTACACCGATACCGATGTACGGACGTTGATATGATAAAGCTACACGAACACGAACGGTTTTCAGAGACAACGGCGCCCGAGGAGATACTTCGATTGATTTGCATAATCTGCCGGCGAACCCGCACGAGCCACGGTTCCTGGCAAGGGCATCCAATCGACTCGGCTATGGGCCGCCATCGGCGCTGCGAACCGACTGTTTGTTCGGAGTGCATCGATGCGCGAGTGAAACAGGCGTTCGCGTCACTCTAGACACCGCGCGTCCTCCGGGCGTGTGTTCGCGAACATCAGGGCCCAATCGGGCCCATCTTTTCCAGCGCTGGCTGCAGGATTTTCCAGACGTTTTCAGCGACAATCTTGTGACCGTCGGCGGTGGGATGAATGCGGTCTGGCAGATTTAACTCCGGTTTGCCCCCCACGCCCTCCAGCAGAAACGGCACAAGCGCGGCATTGTTCGCTTTCGCCAGGTCCGGAAAAATATTTTGAAACGCGTCTTTGTATTCGTCGCCCATGTTGGGCGGCATTTGCATGGCGGCAATGACGATTTGCAACCGCGGATGCTTTTGTTTTGACCGGTCGATGATCGCTTGCAGATTAGTTTTGGTAACCTCGACGGGGATGCCGCGCAAGCCATCGTTTCCACCCAGCTCCAACAGCAGCAGATCCACCTTTCGTTTCAACACCCAATCGATGCGCCGCAAACCGCCGGCGCTCGTATCACCGCTGACACCGGCGTTGATCACACTGAAATTCCATCCGACCTTGTCGATTTTGCGCTGGAGCAGCGCCGGGAACGCTTCCGATAAATCCAGGCCAAATCCGGCGGCCAGACTGTCACCGAACACTACGATCGTCTTGCGTTCAGCCCCGATCCCCACCGAAGCAGAAACGCTGGCTGTGGGTGACTGGGCCAGCGAGGCGATGGCCAAAGCCAGAAGTATCAATGTTGAAACGCACCATTGATAAAAATCGAACATTTTTGCTGAAACTTTCATCTTTGCGACCGACAAGCTGCGTTAAGGAACCTCAATCCAACCGACCTGTCAATTTGCGGTGCTTCTCGAGAGCATTAAAACTGAGGATAAATAAATAACCAACTTGCGGTCTAAACGAGAGAAGCGTTTCTCTACCTGCTGGCCTCTCGGCAAAGTCCGAAGTAACCCGTTTAGGGAAGCAATACGACGCGATAAAATCTCTTTGCCTGCGCGGTGCCGCCGAAGTCAGTCACTTGAAGCGTTCCTCCGGTGCCAACGACATCAGCAATTGTATTCCAAGGACCAGCCGGCGAAATATCACTGCTTTCGAACCGATAATTCTTTCCGGCAACTGAATTGAGACTGATTTGGATATCGGTGCCATTTGGTTCAGTGTCCGTGATTTCAAAATTGCTGGCGGCACTCCGAGGATCGGTGCCCAGGAGGAATTCCTGCAAATTAGTGAACCCATCACCGTCCAGATCCATCGCCGCGTCAGTTGGATCATTTGGATCGAGGCCAATTGCAAGCTCGGCCGCGTCCGGGATTCCGTCGCCGTCGGAATCAGGCAGAACGGTCAGGTCATCGGTAACCATTAGACGATCCAGCCCAGTGTCCGGCTCCCTCGCGCGGAAAACGAAAGCGTG
>JBDTOW010000277.1:0-5915 GCA_039933075.1 Verrucomicrobiota bacterium
CAACAAAACAAAGGCAGCGATCCTGCGCGTGATGAAAGCCGATCAGCAACTCGCTTCTTTGACGGCGATATTCTGCTTCCACAGAGGCGATCAGTTCGTCCTCCCATTTTTCGCGCAGCTTGGGTTCGATGTCGGCGTACTTTTCCAACGGTGATTTAGCTGTCAGCGCTGTTTCAATTTCCTCCTTAATTTCTCCCAGGCGCTTCAAGAGAGCGCTGAGGAGCCGATAACGGCCCAGCATGCCTTTCGTCGCTTTCCCCGCCGTGCCGGCAAAAGACGTTAACCAGGTTTGTTCCGCCACCTTGACCTGAGCATCAGACTCCCCGGCAAAGTTCAGTCGCAGACATCGGGAAAGAATCGTTTCCAGGAGTCGCTGAGCATCCGACGAGATGAGGATTAGGACCGACTTGGCTGGCGGTTCTTCCAACGTCTTTAAAAAAGCATTCGCAGCCTGAATATTCAACCGGTCCGCCGCGACAACAACGCCTACTTTATACTCCGCTTCCGTGGCTTTGAGGTGGATGATTTGCATCAAGTCGCGCATCTGATCGATTGTAATGATCCGGGACTTCGACTCCGGACGCACCCACTGAACATCGGGATGGTTGTATTCTGCGATCTTACGACAGCTCAGGCACCGATCACAGGAATCGATTCGCATGCCCGCCGGTCCCTCTTTAATCGGCTGCTTGCAATTTAGCGTTTTCGCCAGGGTGCCCGCCATAGTTTCCAGTTCGGAAAGCTGACCCCCGGTGAAGAGATAAGCATGCGCAAGACGTCCACACTTAAGGCTGCGTTGCAGCAATTGGACAACTCGCTGTTGTCCGGCAAAATCTGCGAATGACATGTTGCCTTGATCTTTATCAATCGGCGGTTAACACACAAAGAATTTCTCTTGTTTAGCTTCGTCCTTCAGTATTAACACGATCGGTCCGACCAATTCCCTTGGGGCTCTACACCGCCTCCAAATTAATTCCAATGTCGCATCATGAGTAAAAGAAGATCTATTCTGCTTACGACATCATTGGTCTGTTTGGTCCTGGTCCTTTTCGGCTCAGATGCCCGTGCCGAACGGATCCGGATTACGACCTGGAACCTAAAATGGTTCCCCAGCGGTGCTTCTGAGCCCGAGTCGCCGACGCGGGATGAAGAACGGATTTCCGAAGTCGCCAAAGTCCTAAACGATCTCAACTCCGAGATCATCCTCTTGCAAGACGTGAGGGACATGGAATCGTGTGAGAAGCTTGCGAAGCAGTTGAAGCAGGCGAACTATCAGGTTCTAGTATGTTCCAGCTTTAAGGATGAAGCCGATGGAAGCGTCGCGAAAAGGCAACTGGCAATCCTTTCCAAAAGGCCGGCTCTCGCAGCCGGGGCCAAGGAATGGAAGCTCAACGCGCAGATCCAGGTGTCGAGTGGCTTCATCTTCGCGGTCATTCCAGTCGGCAGGGAAAAGATCAGCCTTTATTCTGTTCAGCTAAACAACAATGTGATTCGCGGCAACTATGAGCGAGAGAACCAGCTCAATATTCTGAAGCGCGAATTGTCCGCCGAGCACCTTCTTCGGCATGCCGGTTCGGTCCAGTTTTTTCTGACCAATCGGATCGATTCGATAATAATAGCGGGGAATTTCAATACCACCGTCGATCAGACGCGCTTTATCAGTGAGAAGACGTTGCGTCTGCTGGAAGCCGCCGGGTTTGCGAATGGCTATGCGAATGTGCCGGTGCAAAATCGAGTAACCTCTCCGGGGCGAGGTCGATACGCGGATGTCACATTCGACTACATCTATGTCCATGGCGCGGCGTTCGTGGCGCAACCGGAGATTTCTTTCACCGAGTTGTCGGACCACTTTCCGGTTACCGCCGAGTTGGAAGTCAATACTCAGTTGCCGCTTCCCGCGGCAGCGTCAGTGGTTGATGCCCCGGCAAATGGTGAACCTCGGAAGAGCGCCCTGGCTGGTGCGACCACCAACGTGGCAAAGCTTAACCCGCCATTGGCACTGGCATCGCCTCAAAGGCTGTTGCCTCAAGGAACTCCCAGGCAATTTTTGCCATGGTGGCTGTCGTTGCTAATCATCGTCTTGGTTATCACCGCACTTTCTTACCTCCTGTCGTTTCTCAAGCGAGCGCAAGGCGCCCTCCTCGGACCGGGAAAAACTGGAACTGGACGCATCTCGCGGAGTGCGTTTGCAAAACTGGGTGGCCTGGTTTCCGGGAAAGAGTTCCCATCGGGCGCAAGTTCGGATGCTCATGGACCATTTCCACTGGAAACTGAACTTGCCGAGGACGGTGAACAGCCAGGAGAAACTTCGGCCGTGGTTCGTTCGGGGTTAATCCCCCATTTGGCGCGAATGATGAAGGAAAGACTGATGGTTGGGTTGCTCTCACAACGGACGCACATGCTGGACGCTCAACGAACGGCGACGGTGCAGGTCACCGAACTGGAAAAGAGACTTGTGCAAATCCAAGACCAACTTCACGACCGCTACGTCGCCTACGAGCACCGTATTGCCGAATTGGAAAAGACATTGGCCGCCAAGGAAGAGGAAAACCGGCAGTTGATGAGCGACAAGATCCTTAAGGCGCAAAAGTCGTTGGCGGCGGACAAACAGCCGGCACAGTTATAGTCCGAAATCGGCTGGAGACTCAATCTCGTTGCAAGATGCTTGCCCGGTTGTCTTATCGGCCGGCGCCCTGGTTGTCCTGCACGCGCAATGCCTGTTCGTAACACTCCAACGCTTTGTCAAACTGCTCGAGCCGATTAAAAACACCACCTTTGTACAAGTAAGCCACCGTCAGTGAACCGTCGGCCGCGATGACACGATCATAGCTGTCGATAGCGTCCTGCATCCGCCGCAATTTCTCCAGTGCCTGGCCCTTCTTGATAAGTGCGTCGGTGTTGTTCGGCTCGAGGGTGATAACTTCCTCGAAACAAGCCAATGCGTTCTCCGCCTGGTTCAGGTTGAACAGCACTTGACCTTTTCCGAGCAGCAAGGCGACGCGACTTGATTGCTCGCCAACGGCTGCAGTGATGTCCTCGCGAAGCGACGACTCGTGCTTCGCGGCCGAACTCGCCGGAACAGGTCCACCGTTTGAAGGTCTGTGGCCGCCGGCGGGCGAGCGCCCGTTTGCCGAATTTTGCAGGTCCTGGATCCGCTGTTCGAGTTGGTCGATCGCGCTGAGAAAGCGAGCGCTGGATTGTTCAGCCGGATTGAGCGGGGCAGGATGAAGCTCCCCACTGTTGAGTAGCCCGCCCGGAAAGCTCTCCTGCAGCGCCGGCCTGAACGGCATTGCCGCGGCGACGACGGATTGGCGGTTCATCGCCCGTAACAGAAAAAAGACGGTAAACATCAGGGCAAGAAATCCAGCGCTGGCGATGCTCCCCGCGATGATAAGCGTCAAGCGATTCGAACTCTGCATCGATTCGAGTTCGCTTTGGCGCTGCGCGGTGAGGGTCCGTTCGATCAGGTTGAGCCGCGCGGCCACCGCCTCGGCACTTAGTTTGGAAGCGGCTTCGGCATCCTGCCGGAGCTGTCCCAGCGTGCGCAATGTGTCCTGATATTGTTCCTGGAGCTGGAGGATGGCTGGCGTATTGGTCTGCAAGTCAGCCGGGGTCGCCGGGACCGAATTAGTTTCGGACTGCGGGACCTCCTCAGCGGACGCAGTACTCAACCCCCAGGCGAGAATGCCAGTTGCCAATAACGCCAGGATTGTCTGCTTGTTCATTTGGTGGTTGCCTTCACGTCGCACGCTAAAAACATCCGTCGGAATAGCAAGGTGAAATTCCCGCGTTTGTGCGCCATAAAAGATTAAGTCGGCTCAGGGGCGAAATCCCTTAAACAACAGGCTTCCCTGTTGCAACCGTTCTACACCGCTGGCAACCTGAGGTAATGAGTCATCTTGCGAATGCCAAAAGGGTTTTTGACGTCGAGCTGGTATCCTTGAAGGCCGTTCGTTCGCAGTTGGACAATTCGTTCAACGCCGCAGTGGATTTGATCGTCGAGACCCTTCGCCAACGCGGGAAAATCGTCGTCGTCGGCATCGGCAAGTCAGGCAATATCGGTCAAAAAATTGCCGCGACGCTCACCAGCACCGGTTCCACCAGTGTGGTTTTGAACAGCGTCGATGCATTGCACGGAGATCTCGGGATTCTCAACGACGGCGATTTGGTGCTGGCGCTGAGTTACTCGGGCGAAACAGAGGAACTACTCCACTTACTGCCGGCGTTTCGACGGTTTTCGGTCAAGCTACTGGCCTTGACCGGCGGACTCAAATCCACGCTTGCCCGTCATAGCGATGTAGTGATCAACGTTCGAGTCCCAAAGGAAGCGTGCCCGTTCAATCTCGCGCCCACCTCGAGCACGACCGCAATGCTGGTAATGGGCGACGCTCTGGCGATGGCTGTGCTCCAGGCCCGCGGTTTTAGAAGACACGATTTTGCCAAACATCATCCTTCCGGTTCGATCGGCCGGGCGCTGCTGTTGCGGGTCAAGGATATCATGCGGCAAGGCGATCGGAACGCCGTCGCTGATGAATCGCGAACCGTCAAGGAAGCCTTGCTGGCAATGACCAAGGCCAAATCCGGCAGCGTCAGCGTTACGAACTCGCGAGGCAAGCTCGTCGGCGTCTTCACCGATGGTGACTTGCGTCGGAGGATGGCGGGTGACGAGTACATTCTCGGCCGGCCGCTCTTTGAAGTTATGACGCGGAGTCCCATCTTTGTTCGTGAAGATGCTCTGGCCGTGGAGGCGCTGGCAATTTTTGACAAACGCGACATCGATGATCTGATCGTGGTTAACTCGAAAAGGGAACCAGTCGGATTGGTCGACTCGCAGGACTTGCCAAAATTGAAACTCATGTGAATTGTGGCCGCGTAATTGGCGCGAGCAAATTTGGCGCAGCAGTTCTCATTTTGCGGAGCGCGGCTGTGTGCGAAGCACCAGCGGCAGCGCGTGGATACGCAGAACCGCTTGGTGTGGTGCGGACGTGCTGCGGTTGGTCGCGACGACCCAGCCGCGCTCCGGGTCACAATGAGAATTGCTGAATTTGGCGTCGTCGTCATTGCCAGCCTCGGGGGAAACTGCATAATAACCAATGGTCATGAACCAACTCAAACCATGCGCACGATCACGCCGCTTTTTGTCTTTGTCTTTTTGCTGGCAGCGACCGGTTCAAGTCTTTTAGCCCAGGAACCCATGCCCGACTCTGTCCAAAAGACGAATTCGTTCCAGAGGACGATCACAAAGATGGTCGGCGCCGAGTACCTTTTGTTCCTGCCCAAAGATTACAAACCGCACGGCTCACAGAAGTGGCCCCTCATCTTGTTTCTCCACGGCTCCGGCGAGCGGGGGACAAAGATTTGGCGGGTTGCCCAACACGGTCCGCCCAAGCTCGTGAAAGCGAAGCCAGATTTTCCCTTCATTGTCGTGTCGCCGCAATGCCCCACCGGAGAGGCTTGGTCGAGTGACGTGTTGCTTGCGTTGCTCGATGAAATCACCTCCAGGTATAAAGTCGATACTCGCCGAATTTATCTCACGGGCTTGAGCATGGGTGGGTATGGGACATGGCGCCTGGGGTTGACACATCCCGAACGGTTCGCGGCAATCGCTCCCATCTGCGGCGGTGGGGATCCGATCGTCATCGATCTGGCCGATCGGAAAAGACTCAATCTGATAAAAAAACTTCCCGTCTGGGCCTTTCATGGAGCGAAGGATCCCACGGTCAAACTCGAAGAATCCGAAAAAATGGTCAACGCCCTCAAACGTGTCGGCAACGACGCAAAATTGACCGTGTATCCCGAAGCGAACCATGACTCATGGACCGAAACGTACAACAATCCTGAGCTGTACGAATGGTTTCTCAAACACCGGCGAGAAAAATAATCGAACAATATTGGACAGGTGTCCCGGTAGGGCG
>JBDTOW010000278.1:0-5904 GCA_039933075.1 Verrucomicrobiota bacterium
TTAATCACGATCACTTGCCCGGGCGATCAGGAACCAGTGCAACAATTCCATGGCGGCCGACACCATCGCGGCCACATACGTTAGTGCCGCGGCGTTCAAGACCTTACCGACGGCGACTCCTTCGCGGTTATCGATCAAACCCAGGCGGAGAAGCTGTTCCTTTGCCCGGCGGCTGGCGTCGAATTCCACCGGCAGGGTGACAAGCTGAAACAGCGTGATCACGCCAAAGACCCCCACCGCGATCCACGCGAGCTTCGCCAGACCAAACAAAAAGCTGGCGATGAAAATCCCATAGACAGCCGTGCTCGCGAATTGCGTGGCCGGCACCAGCATGATTCTCCATTTAAGCGGGGCATATGCCGCCTTGTGTTGGAGCGCGTGACCGGCCTCGTGCGCCGAGACACCGACGGCTGCGAGCGAATTTCCGTGGTAATTCTCCGAAGATAGAAACAGTGCCTTCTTGATTGGGTCGTAATGATCCGTCAGGTGGCCGCCCACTTCTTCGATCGGCATGTGGCGCAGTCCCGCTCCGTCAAGAATCTCCCGGGCAGCCTGGGCACCGGTGAGACCGGCGGCGTTGCCGATCTGCAGGTACTTCCGGTAGGTCGAACTGAGCTTGATCTGAGCATAAATTCCCAGAAGAAGCCCGGGAAACATCAGCCACCACCATTGGTCAAAAATCATCATCCCAATCATAATTCCTCAATTCTTTCATCGGCCGAAATTCGTCCGTTGGTTCTAGAATTCTCCTCGGCGCTTGACGACCCATCGCCATTCCGGTTTAACGAACTCGACCTTGAGTTAGAATATAATCCTACAACGCTATTCAACCAAGAGCTAATTCGATACCACATCTGAGGTAACGTGAAATCAACACAATCATCACGAGCGCGCCATCAAAATGAGCCGAAGCGACTCACTGTGACACCTCTCCGAATCTGTCGCGGGAATCGTCACACTTCGAGAACCTTCTCGAACTTGGTCAAGTTTCGCGGCGCCTTCGGGGTGATGAACGCTACGTCTTCCAGCCGGACGCCCCCAAGATCCGGATAGTACAATCCTGGCTCCACCGTCACGACATGCCCGGCGCGGAGAATGTCCTTGGAATTAGGATCGACCCGCGGCGCCTCATGAATTTCCAGGCCCAAACCATGTCCTGTTCCATGAAAGAAACCTTCCATTCGGCCATTTCGTTTTCCCGTCTTGTAACCCGCCAGGTCGAAGACGGTCTGCACGGCCCGATGGACATCCGCGGCGGGAACATTGCACTGGATCTTGGTGAAAGCTACTTCCTGCGCCTGGGCAACCGTATGGTATGCCCGGCGAATCCCTTCGCTGGCCCGCCCGCGCACGACGGTCCGTGTGATGTCGCCGAAATACCCGGTTTTTTGTGAGCGTGGAAAGATGTCGAGGAGGATCGGTTTGTTCGCCCGGAGAATCCCGGAGCCCAGTTCGTGGGGATCGCAAGCTTGCTTGCCACAAGCCACAATCGTGTGATTGGCCATCCCGCCCGCCTGGATGATCGCGATGTCGATGATCGCCCGGAGCTTTTCCGCGGTCAGCGGGAAGTTATGATACAAGAGCCGTCCGCCTTTGCCAATTTTGCTGCTCTTCAGCGCCTGGATTCCTTCCGACAAGCCGACTTCGGCCATGATCAACGCGGCGCTAATCTTCTTGATCTCATCGGCGGATTTGAGTTCGCGATCGGGAAAGAAGTTGCCCTCTTTGATTTTGAGTTTGATTTTCAGACGGCGCAGTTGACGAGCCAGTCCGTGGGGAAAATTGGAAGGCACAAAAATCTTTTTGAGCCGTCGTTCGCGCAAGATCTGATGAATTAGCTGCGCCAGATTCACCGACTTATTTCCCTGTTTGCGCAGTTTGCGTTCGTAGGCGTTCAAGGACAAAACACGGCAATGCCGCGCCTGTTTTCGCGCCCGATCGATCTCCAAATCGTTTATCACGATATGGCATTTACCGTCAAGACGCAGGTAAACGAATGGATCCGGCACGAACATCCCAACGGCGTAGAGCATGTTCGCGTCATGCTCGCTGTCGGCAACCATCAGGAGATTTTCGCGGTTCATGGAAGGGAAGGTGGTCGCGGGCTAAAACGGTTTAGGGAGAGCAGCCAAAAGCAGCCCGCAAAAGCTCATTGAGGTCCGTTTGCATGGCACCTTTTCCAAATGTGGGAATCGCTTAATAAATAAAAAAAATGCGAGCAGTGTATCCACGAGAGTTCAGATCGGAATCTAAAGTGAGTTAACGTAGCTGGCAAGCAGAACGAAGAAGGAATAATCTCAGACCGGTCTCAGACCGCACTTCTTATCAATGCGTTTGAAGCCGGCAACTTGCTCCGATTTCAGTGCAAGACGGTAGCCGACAGAAAATAGAGGCGACCCAGTTGTAGTTTGGGTAAATCGATGCCCAAATCGAGCTTGATCGCCGGGGCCTCTGTTTTCCCAAGTAATCGGAAAATGCTGGTCAAATTAAACGGCTGCTCGTAGCGGACCAGTTTGGCGCCAGATATTCCGGCCAGACTCTTCGCCCGTTTCACAGCCGTGTCAAAATTTCCAAGCTCATCTACAAAACCGTTCTCGTAGGCCTGCTGCCCCGTCAAGATCCTGCCATCGGCCAGGTCCTCCCAATTCTGCCGGAGTTCCCGGCCCTTCTTGTTGTTGGTGTACGCCCTTTGACGCCCGTCTTTGACGACGGTCTTAAAGCGCGCAAAGGTCTCGTCGATCAGCCCCTGTATCATCACTCTTTCTTCGGGGAGAATTTCATCGTCCGCCTTGGAACCTCTCAGCATGTCCTTAAATTTGCCGCTCTTGTAGACATCGGGGCGCACGCCGATTTTGTCCAGTAACTTGCGGTAATTGTAGCTCGGCATGATCACGCCGATGCTGCCGGTAATGGTGAGTTCGTTCGCGACGATCCAATCGCACGGGACAGACACATAATATCCACCGGACGCTGCCAGGCTGCCCATCGTTGCCACCACGGTTTTTTTGGATTTCTCCTCGAAATCACTAATCAACTGATTGATATCGTCCGATGCCATCACCTCGCCGCCCGGGGAATTGACTTTCAGGAGCACCGCCTTCACATCTCCGTCCGCCGCGGCCTCTTTTAACTGCTTGGCGATATAGTCGACGATACTCAGGCCGCTCCCGTCCCACGGCTCACTCGTGATAATTCCGGTGACCTCGATCACGGCGATTTTGTGAGCAGCCCGGCTTTCTTCGATCACGACCTCGTCCAAGCCACGCACGTAATGACGCCCTGCAGAATTGCCGAATCCCAGGTACCGGGTAAGGCTACCAAACCAGCTAAGCATTAGCAGGGCGGCAAGGATCAACGCCAGTACCATCCAGCCACGGCCCCTTTTCTGTGGTGCCGGTAAGGGCCGCGGCAGGATCAGTGGCGGCGGACCTTTGTAACCAGGTGGCGGATCATTTTCCATAACGGTCGAAAGCTACTTCAAGCAAAATACGGGAGCAAGTGCGATCCCTGAGGAATATCCAAGGACTTCGGTGACCGTCTCCAACTGGGGCTTGTTGGCCAGGGCGATCAACAATTGTGTATCCTGATGGTATTTCAACTCGGCCTTCGAGCCTTTGCCGTCCAACTGCCAGGTCGTCTGAATCGCCGTGGTGATGTCCTCGACTTTGAATTTACTCAGGTGATGCCACATCGAGACACGCTGAGTTTTGCTCTGCCCCTCGAAGAAAAGCAGAAAGAAGCTTTCCATGAATCTGAATTTGGTAGGGACATCGCGCTGCGATGTCCCCGCCCGCGTAGCAGCGGGCGGAACGGTTGCGCCGCTGGACGCGGCGCGGACGGCGCAGCGCGCCGTCCCTACCTCCAATGGTTCATGGCCTCGATTCACGTCCGGATTTTGGAAGTGTCCGCTTTCCATGACCCGCCGTGAAATGTTGCGCCGATGCAGTTGCGGCTTCGGCTATCTGGCGTTGACGGGTTTGTTTGCCGACGCGGCGCGGGCCGCAACCGGAGCCGAGAACAATCCGTTAGCGTCGAAAACACCGCAGCTTCCGCGCGAGCCAAACGAGTCATCTTTCTGTTTATGCCGGGAGGGCCATCCCACGTTGACACGTTTGATCCGAAGCCGGCTGCTCAAGCGAGATCATGACAAGCCCTTCTCAATTAGCTCAACACGGTACGTCCACGAGTTGTCGGTAGTTTTCAGTTCCAAAGGTGAAGGTCCTCGTGATTTTTGAACCGGACGGTTACGCATGCTTTTGGGTAACGCAGTTAATAAGTTGTGTATAAGAATTCATTGAGCGCAGCCGGCAAAATCTGGTAGCATTTTCGCGGTTCATTGAAAGAACAGAGGTCGTCGAAAGACAAACGCAAGAATGTCACCGAAGGCCTCATGGATAATCCCAGGTGACTGGGGAAAGGCTGAGCCGGGCTGGTTGGCTCAACCCCTCTTGAAGTCCGACCGAAAGGTTGAAACGGTGGAGGCATAATTCACCAGTTCCTCTGGCGGCGTGCGGACTGCAAAGCCCAGGATAGAATCTTCTTGCTCTCGCCGAAAGCAATAAGTCAGACTCCGCCCGTTCAATTGGTTAACTATTAAAACCGTTGGCTTTTTATGGGCCGAATTTACAACAACATAATCGAAACTGTCGGGCGAACACCGCTAGTGAGACTGAATAAGGTGACCGCTTCGGTGGATGCCACCATTCTGTTGAAGTGCGAGTTTTTCAATCCGCTTGGCAGCGTGAAAGATCGTATCGGCATGTCGATGATCGAAGACGCCGAGCAGAGAGGTATCCTGTCCAAGGACACGGTCATCATCGAACCGACGAGCGGGAACACCGGTATCGCTCTGGCTTTTGTCGCGGCAGCGAAAGGTTACAAGCTGATTCTCACGATGCCCGAGACGATGTCGTTGGAGCGGCGCACTTTGCTGGCGATGCTTGGGGCAAAACTTGTGCTGACCCCTGGCTCGGAAGGTATGAAGGGTGCCATCGCGCGGGCGGAACAACTCGCCAAGGAAACTCCAAATTCCTGGATTCCCCAACAGTTTGATAATCCTGCTAATCCTGCAATTCACCAAAAGACGACGGCTGAGGAAATCTGGAACGATACGGATGGAAAAGTAGATATTCTAGTCAGCGCCGTGGGTACCGGCGGCACGATCACCGGATGTTATGAAGTGATCAAGCCGCGAAAGCCTTCCTTTCAAGCCGTCGCCGTAGAACCCAAGGATTCTCCCGTCATAACCCAGGCCCTCGCTGGGTTGCCGATCAAGCCTGGACCGCATAAGATTCAAGGCACCGGCGCAGGCTTCGTCCCTAAAAACCTGCATCTGAAAGATGAGAACGGGAATCCACAGATCGTCGAATGCATCCAGGTGTCCAACGACGATGCTTTCGTTATGGCACGAAGGCTTGCGAAGGAAGAAGGGATTTTAGCCGGCATTTCGTCTGGGGCCAACGTCTGGGCGGCAATCGAAGTTGCTAAACGACCGGAAAACAAAGGCAAAATCATCGTGACCATTGCTTGCTCCACGGGCGAACGCTACCTGAGCACGGCGCTCGCAGCCGAGGCAAAAGCGGAAGTCGGGGGATGATTTTGTCAGAGGATTATCTCGGAGGAGCGATTTCCGAGCAAATTTCTCGCGGGAGACGAATTAGGACTGGGATCGGTCCGAAGGACACTCGCGTAAAATTATTTGTTGCGTTTCAGCGGGTTTCACCGTAAATATTGTTTTGTTGTCGATCATGGGAAGTGATTGGCGGCATGGACGGAGTGACGTTTCGTAAGTTCGAGACAGCGGTTCTCCCAAAATTTTCAAGGTTCATTGTCGTTTTTTCAGGGTGAGACCCATCATAGCCCTTGCCATTACGACCGTAAGATAAATATGAGTAACAATAACAA
>JBDTOW010000279.1:0-5903 GCA_039933075.1 Verrucomicrobiota bacterium
GCAAAACAAGAAAGGCACCGCTGGCTCGTTCGTAACTGAGATTTCGGCCGGGTTCAATCCCAAGACAACGTCATGGCTTGCGTGGCGCTGTTTTGAGAAGAGGGCCGGTGACCGGTTCCGCTTCGCCCACACGGCGCCATGGTACTTTGAAGTTCCCGGCCAACCGCTTCGGCCGCGCGAAGTGGAGACAGCGTGGTTGGTGGCACGTGTCAAGGAAGAGATCGCACGAAGTCAGGGGATCGCGCCGGAAAGTTTGATCGACGACTACCAACGGGCGTTGGAGAGCTATGAGCAACTCGCAAAAACGGCCCGGTAAAGCGCGGCCCGGGTTCAAAGTCCCAAGTCACGAGTTTTTGACGCGAAACTCGAGACAGTTCGATACGGAAAGCGGTGTCAAGCCTAACACGTCCCCGCACGCCCAAATCCACCGCGCCCCTCCTTGGACTGCGGCGGCACGACGACGCTTTTCCTGCACGTCCCGCCACCAATGGAAACCCTCGAAATGGACTGACATTCTCGCCTTTCCATAGTGTGCAGCCAAAGCGGGAAAATGTTCCCGCACTCCAAAGTTGCTTTTCAGGCAAACCGACGGCTCTGGATCCACGCTGTGGCGGAAATCATTCGACGGTCAGCCCATCGATCCAGATCGTGAACGGATCGCCTCCCCAGGAATCGAGCGCAAGTCCGACACCACGAACGTGGCGGAGATCGATCCTTCCGGATTCCTGGCGGGTCCAACCCTCCTCTGGCCGTAGCGGCACTTCCACTGGCATCCAGGTCCACCGCGCCTCACTGAACGGGAGGTCGGTGAAAAGATTCCGTCCTTTGGCTGGCTCGATCCTCATCGTGCTCTCCTTGCCGTAGAGCGAGAGCACAGGACCGGGATTCTGAAAACCGGGAAGGTTCGGGTTCGTCGCCTTGATCCAGAAACGGATTTTGGTTTTGTCCGAGAAATCCCAGTCCGCATCGCGGCCGCGCGGAAAGATCGCCGTGGCATATTGGCCCGGATAGGGGTTGGGCGTGAAGCGCAGCGAGGTCTTTCCAACGACGGCGTCCGTGTCCTCGGCGAAGCTGATTCGCCCGCGTCCGTCCTCATTGCCTTCGAGTTCAAAGCCCCAGAGCGCGGACTGGTCTTCGGTGCCGATTTCCTCCTTCACCGGTTGGCTGACGATCAAGTCCCGCCATGCGAGATCGGCCAGCACACCATTGTCCACCGTGAGCCCAAGCCGATAAAATCCCGGTTTGTTGAAACTGTGCTCGAACACAGCTTGGTCGCTAGTGACATCGCCGGCCGTCCAGCGGAAATGGAGGGGGCCCCCGTCGGGATCATGGCTTGCGCTCGCGTCGAAACGGGCGGGCATTCCCACGACGGCGCGCGCGGGACCGGCCAACTCCGCGTGCGGCGGGCGCGTCACCGGAGGATCGTTCGCGGCCTCGTGCAGATTCGTCACTTCGGCAAGGGAATTGCCGTGCGCGTTATTGGTCACCGTATTATTGGCCAGCCAGACTTCATCGCCCCAGCGACCCCAAAGGCCCCAACGGTTTTCTTCCAGCCGATTTTGCTGCACGATCCAATGTTGGGTGCGCCAGCGCGCTCCCTTCGAGGCCGCGTCTCCGCGAAAGACGATCCCGCCGCCGTTGTTGTGATGGCACCAGTTGCCGTTAATCACGGTATGGCTGGACGGGCCGCCGACGAACACGATGCCGCCATGTCCGAAGCCCGGTTCGGGCGCATTGTGATTGCCGTCGGTCTGGCCGTTGAACGCGGCTTCGTTGCCGATCAGCACCGTCTGGTCGCTGCCGCCGAGCCAGAAACCGTAGCTGCCGTGGTTCGCCTTGTTGCGGATGTAAGTGTTGCCGGGACTCCACGACTCAATGCAATTGTTGTTGGCATAGGAAGTGTCGTTCTCGACAAACACATTTCCGCGCGACACCCAGCCATTGAGCACGCGAATGAAGATGCCGTCCCCGCCCTGGGTGACGTCATTGCGGAACCAATAATTGTCATCCGAGCCGGTCTCGATGAGCACGGAAGTCGAATCGCGCGCATGCACCTCGCCGGCCGCCCGGTCGATGCGAATGCCATAGGAAAGATTGTTCCGAAGAAAACGATTGCGCGACGCCCGCCAGAGTTTCGCGCACGTATTCGAGCAACGGGAGAAATCATTGTCCTCGATGAGGTTCTCGTCCGACTCGACGAGATGAAGCCCGTCCCAAACACGGTTTGCTTTGGTGTTCCGCACCACACTTTGCTGGACGTGTTCGAACAACAGCCCGCCGCGCGGCGGCAACTCGCCCCAGCCGTGCTTCGGGTTGTGATAGTTGTCCGAGAAATCGCAACCCTCGACGAGCAACCCACGGCTTTCGCGCGCCAGCAGTCCGGTGGCAAAGCCTCGCGCCTTAAGGTTGCGAATCGTCACGTTCACGCAGCGCTGGATCAGGATGCCGATGCCGGCTTGTTCGAGGGATTTCAAGTCATCCGCGATGCCTGACCCTTGCAGCGTGGCCCCATTGCCTTCGATCGTTACATGGCTTGCGCGAACCACCAGCCGATCTTTGAGAGTTGCTCCCCTCTCCAGCGTGATGTCGTTGGTCACGACGAGGTCAGCGGCTGAAACTGAGGCCACGAGCCCGCTTAATATGGCCACGATCGCGAGCGCCCTGTCGCTGAGCACCACGATCCGCGTGAAGTCGAGTCCGTACTGCGCAAAGCGTTTCAAGAGTTTAACGAGTTTCCCGGGCAGATTCCGTCGAGCAGAATCCCCGGTCGTGTTGCGGTTCCTGTTGATGAGCGAGTTGAGTCAGAACGTCGCGAACCGATTCTTCAGTCAGGCTGGAGCACACACTCAGTTTACGATTAAGACCCAACAGCTTAAGTCAGGTTCAAAGCTGACGCACTATTAGGAATTCCGATGGCACGGTAGTTTACTCTTTCTTTTATGTCGACAGGGATCTAGGCAAGGAGGCAGACGGATGTTGAATATGGCAAAGACTTAGGCTGGATTGTTGCTGGCTGGTGGCAGTGTTGACCTGCGCGAGCGCGGCAGCACGAATGCCCACGAAAAAATCACCTTCGCCCGCTTCCCTCTCTCATGGCTGGAGAGGGTTACCAGTGTCGATAATGATGGGGATAGCCAGGATTGACGTAAAACCTAAACTGCGGACCCCTGTAATACGGAGAGCCGTAATAATACGCCGGCGGTCCAGGATATGGATAGCCATACACCGGCGGACCGTAAGGCGGGTTGGCCGGGGTTGGCTGATTCATGTCAAAAGAGAGTTGCTTGGGAATATGATCCTCCGGGCCAAACCATTTGCCTGTCCCGAAAAATCGGACCTGTTCAAACTGGTTCGTGGTAATCGGCGACGCCTTGATCACGAAGTAAGGGGAGCCGAAGTCATGAAATGTTCCGTCCGGATCGCCGAAAATCTTCAGATGCACCGGCGCGGTACCCGCCGCCTGGCCATTTGCCTCGATTCGCGCGCCGGGCGCCGAAGCCTCGACGAACACATCGTAGGCAATCGTGCCATGCGGTCCGCGCTCAGCTCCGGGAGGCACTGTTTCACACCCGGCAAGTAAGACCGCGGCCAACAGGCTCGCGGGATAAATCAATGCTCTCTTCATATATGTAAAGATTCTCGCTCAAGATCAGGAATTTCTCAACCCGACACACGGCGCAACATTGTGTACCCCGTTGAGTTGCCGCAACCTCTATTGGGCCGGCCATTTCTAGCACCCCTGCCCCCACCCCGCGCGAATTATCCGGGCCAGGCGTGCGTGCGAGTTCGGCCTTCGCGAGGTCACGTCATTTGATGGTTTCGCTGGATTTTATATTCATACGGGCACATGATGCGTTCATGAAATTTATCCTTTCAACGCACAATGTCACGCTGACCAAGGCGATTGAAGACCACATTCTCAGCCGGATCGACAAATTGGAACACCTCGACCGGTTCGCCATCGACGCGCGTGTCACGCTCGAACACGATCATACCCGGGCGCCCGATCGCCAGTTTACCTGCTCGATCCGCCTCGGAATTCGGGGGCCGGACTTGTTCGCCGAAGATTCCGAAAGTGATCTTTACGCCGCGATCGACGTAGTGACGAAAAAAATTGAACAACAGATACGTAAACGTCACAGCAAGCACAAATCCCGCAAGCACACGGAGGCCTCCCGCAGCAAACGCCGCCGCCAGGATGCCGAATTTAATCCGCAATGAAGCACCGCGAATCCCGAAACCGCCGGGATCAGCCTGTCAACTCCATCCTCGAACAGCCCGTTAAAAAACGCGCTGCCAACCTCCGATTGTGATTCTCCGCGTCCGAGTCCTGCTTCCAATCTCGCAACCTCCGATTGACGACGGCGCGGTCTGGATCCAGGGAAATCGAATTGTCGAAGTTGGACGTTGGCGGGATCTCGCAGGGTCAGGACAACATACAATTGACCTGGGCAGCACGATCTTGCTACCCGGACTGGTCAACGCTCATTGCCATTTGGATTACACCGAAATGGCTGGGTTGATTCCACCACCCAAAGTATTCACGACCTGGATCAATCACATCGTCGCCCTGAAAGGCCAATGGACCTATTCCGATTACGCGCACTCGTGGCTCAGCGGTGCGCGAATGCTCCTGCGCACCGGCGTGACAACCGTGGCGGATAGTGAAGCCGTTCCGGAACTCTTGCCCGAGGTCTCCGACGCCACACCGCTCCGCGTCCACTCATTTTTAGAAATGACCGGCGTCCAGAGCCGGCGCGCGCCGCGCGACGTCTTGGGAGAAGCAGCCCGGAAGGTTGAATCCCTGCCGCCGGCTCGGGGCAAGCCCGGGTTGTCGCCGCATGCGCCGTATTCCACCACACCGGAACTATTAAGACTAACCGCTCAACTGGCTCGCCAAAAAGACTGGCGCCTCGTCACACACGTCGCCGAGTCCGCGCCTGAATTAGAAATGTACATGGAGCGCCGTGGCCCGCTGTTTGATTGGCTGAAGTCTCAGCGTGATATGTCCGATTGCGGCAGCGGTTCACCCGTCCACCATCTTGACCGGTGCGGCCTGCTTGGCAAAAACCTGTTGGCGGTACACGCGAATTATCTTACTCGCGCTGATGAACGCCTTCTCGCCGCGCATGAAGTCAGCGTCGTCCATTGTCCCCGCAGCCATGCCTATTTCGGGCACCAGCGGTTTCCGATCGACACACTCAGTGCAGCCGGAGTGAATCTTTGCCTCGGCACGGACAGTCTTGCGAGCGTGTATAAGAAACGCGCCCAGCCAATTGAGTTAAACTTGTTGACGGAGATGCAAGCCTTGTCCGCCAGCAACCCGGAGCTGGCGCCGGAAACTATTTTGTTAATGGGCACGATGAACGGCGCCAAAGCCCTCGGTCTCGAGGGCAAACTCGGCCAACTCTCGAAGCAGGCCACCGCCGATCTCATTGCCGTTCCGTTCTCGGGCAAATTGTCCGACGCGGCGCATGCCGTAGTTCACCATTCCGGTCCGATATCGGCCTCCCTGATCGACGGACAATGGGCAATTGAACCTGAGTTGGACTAATCAAATGGCGTCGCGAAAAACTTCCGATCCGGTCGTTCTGATCACCGGCGCCGCGGGCGGTCTGGGACAAGGGCTGGTCTCGGAATTTGCGACGCAAAGCTGGCGCGTCGTTGCCGCCCATCACCGGCCCGGCGCGGTGGTGGAAAAGGAAAGGGATTGGATTCTCCAACTCGATGTCACCCAGGCGGAGGAGGCCGGGCGCGCGGTTGAGCGGGTCCTCGCCCGTTGGGGACGCCTGGATTTGTTAATCAATAATGCGGGCGTCACAGCGGATCAGCTTTCCTGGGCGCTCACGGAAGCCGAATGGGACCGTGTGATCGATGTAAACTTGAAGGGCGCATTCCTCTGC
>JBDTOW010000280.1:0-5898 GCA_039933075.1 Verrucomicrobiota bacterium
TGTAGGTCTTGGTGCCGGTCAGACTGCTGTGAGTCAACGTGCCGGTCACTGAAGTCGTGCCAGTCACAGTGATGTTAAAACCCGCCACCGTGAAGGTAGTCCCAGCGCCCACATCCAGGTTGCCGCTGATGGCAAGCGCAATCGCCGTGGTCGCGGTCGCCGTGCCGCTCAAGGTCAAATTGCCGCTGATCGTGGCAATACTCGTCAGGGTCTTGACGCCACTGCCGGAAAGGGTCAAGTGCTTATACGTAACAAACTTTACGGTCTGGGCGGCGCCTGAATACACCACAGTGGCGCCTGTACCGTTGGCGGTGAATGTGGCAGTGCCGGCGCCCGGTGTGGAAAATGGCGTCGCACCTGGGAGCGTGAGCGTTCCTGTTGCCGCGCCTGTCGCTAAAGTCAGAGTGGCAACGGCACCGGAGTCCGCGTTCAAAACAGCACTGCCTCCGACACTCACCGCGCCTGAAGCGAAAGCAAACGTGGCCTGATTGATTGGGACACCGTTTTTCTGCGCCCTAACCGTCAGGCTGGCCGACATCGCCAAGGATGAGATGGTGGAAGTGAGGGTGCTCGTGGTAGTGCCAGCGGTTGGTAACGTATTTCCACCGGTTGTGACCGATGCGCAGTTTAAGGTGCCGGCTCCGGCGATCGTAGCCGACGTGTTGAGCGTGGCGGAATTCTGGAGAGTCACGCCCGCTGTCACTGTAAGGATGACACCTGTGTTGACTGTCAGGGTCGCAGCGATGGCACTGGCATTGTTGAAGGTGATTGAATTGATCGTTGCGTTCGCCGTCACTGTCACCGAGTCGCCGGCTCGAATGATAACGTTGTCGGTGGTTGCAGGCACCGTTCCACCCGGCCAGGGAGCGTTGACCGTCGTGGAATTCCAGTTCCCATTGCCTGCGGTGGTGACGGTGGCGGCGAAACCCAGGGTCGTGCTGAAGAAAAGAACGAAAACAGCAAATAACGCGGCGGCGTGGGAAAATGTCGTCGCAGAAGCCGCGCGCCTCTCCGTGGCACGGTCATGAGCCCCGGCCGGAGCCGGGATGCCCAACAAAAGGGCAAAATTCTGCACCAAGCCTAAGCGCTGTAGGGGCTTCGTCATTTCTTATTCCATTTAATTCAGAGTTTTGTCCCCTATTTATCGGCATAACCTGCCTAAAACATGCGTGGCTACATCAAATGGAAAAACGTCTGGTATAGCCCAAAAGTTTCGCAGAGCGAGCGTGTGCGTTAAGTCCGGAGCGATGCTTCGAAACGGGTTTGCAGGAGGATAGCCATTCCCAAAGGAACTTTGTGCAAATTCCGAAGGGATCTGGAGTTGGCAACTACCTCGTGACTGGGCGCGCGGGTGTTAACAGCCCGTTAACGGTGATTGATGGGGCTTCCGCCAAGTCCCGTCTTTTTTTGTTCGTGCAATGGACCGGATCTTAGCGCACCTGACGGTTGCCGTGCATTAGGAGCCGAGGCAATTGGCTGGATTGGGCCGCGAGTAAAACAATTGCAACGAGACAAGGACGCGGTGAAACGCGTCTCTCCCCTGTCAGGCTGGGCGCGTCCGCAAAAGTTCCGGTCCGTCAAAAAAACATTGCAAATGAGTCGCCCGGTCGGTGAGGTTATCTATTGATTGAAGTTTTGGTTCGGGCGGGCACAAGTCTTGGCCAGCTCGGGAAATTCGTCGCGGGCCGACAGGCTTACCGGCAGCGCCCGAATTCACTTCGCCGGTCGAATAAGAGATCCGATTTATGGCCGAAAAATCCTATCAACACGTCGATAACCTGTGGAATGACATCGAAGCCGCGAAACTGGATCCGCTCGGCCGTCTCATCTATCGCTCGAACAAACTCGGCTCCGATCAACGGATCACCAACACCGGCGGGGGAAATACGTCGTCCAAGATCACGGAAACCGACCCGTTGACCAAACAGCCGGTCGAAGTCTTGTGGGTCAAAGGTTCCGGTGGCGACCTGCGCACTTCCACTCGCGAGAATTTTTCGTCGCTCTATCAGGAGAAGCTAATCGCGCTGCAGAAAGCGTACACGGCGTATCCGCAGCGCGGCCCGAAAACCGGAGCGGAAGACGATATGGTGGGGATGTACAATCATTGCACGTTCAATTTGAATCCGCGCGCCTCGTCGATCGACACGCCTCTGCACTCGTTCATCCCCGCGAAACACGTCGATCACACGCATCCTAATGCGGCCATCTCCATCGCGGCCTCGGAGACTTCGGCAAGGCTGACTCGAGAGATTTATGGTGATGCGGTGGTTCACAGCCCGTGGCTGCGTCCGGGTTTTGAGCTCGGCCTGGAAATGCAGAAACTCTCCAGAGAACATCCCAAGGCCATCGGGGTTATGCTTGGCCAACATGGCCTTATTAATTGGTCGGATGACGACAAGGAATGCTACTTTCGCACCCTCGACCTGATTGAGCGCGCCGCCCAACACATCGAAAAGTGTTACGCGGAAAAAGGCGGCGATGCGAAGGCTTTCGGCGGCGCGATTCATCAGTCGTTTCCTGAAGCGATCCGCCGGAAAATATTCGCCCGGGTTCTGCCGTGGCTGCGCGGACAGGTGAGCGCGCAGAAGCGGTTGATCGCCACCGTCCAGAGTGACGAAAAGATTTTGCGGTTTGTGAATTCGAAAGACGCCGAGCGGCTTGCCGAGTTAGGCACGTCCTGTCCGGACCATTTCCTGCGGACGAAAATTAAACCGCTCTGCCTGAAGCTCGCCCCAACGACCGAAAAGGAATTCAACGACGCGTGGCTGGAGGTTTTTCTGACGAAGCTCAAAGCCCAGTTTAACGAAGGACTGGCCAAATATCGGACGGACTACGCCGATTATTACAACCGTTGCAAGCGACCCAACTCACCGTCGATGCGCGATCCCAATCCAACGGTCATTCTAATCCCCGGCCTGGGGATGATCGCGTGGGGCAAAGATAAGAGTGAATCCCGAGTCACCGCTGAATTTTACAACTGCGCTGTCGAGGTCATGCGTGGCGCGGAAGCGATCGACAAATACATCGCGTTGCCGCAGCAGGAGGCCTTCGATATCGAATATTGGTTGCTCGAAGAAGCCAAGCTCAAGCGGATGCCTGCGGAGAAGGAACTTGCCCGGCAGGTGGTTGTGGTCATCGGCGCCGGGTCAGGTATCGGCAAGGAGGTGGCGCATCGCCTCGTCAAGGAAAGCGCTCACATCGTCTGCGTGGATGTCAAGCTGGACGCAGCTCTCGCGACGGCGAAAGAGATCACCGACAAATACGGGACTGGAATTGGCGTAGCTGGCAGCGGCATCTCGAATTGCGGCCTGGCCATCGGGCTTGCTTGCGACATTACCAATCGCGCGAGCGTGCGGGCGATGCTCGATCAGGTGGCGCTGGCTTACGGGGGATTCGATTCCATCGTTGTCACGGCGGGGGTTTTCTTTCCGCCCGATACCACCGGCCACATCCCGGATGATAAATGGGCCCTTACGTTTGCCATCAACGTCACCGGGAGTTACATCGTCGCTGATGAAGCCTCCAAAACCTGGAAGGAGCAGGGTCTGCCAGGAAGCCTCGTGCTGACCACCAGCGCCAACGCCGTGGTCGCCAAGAAGGGTTCGGTCGCTTACGACACTTCGAAAGCCGCCGCGAACCATCTCGTCGGCGAACTCGCGGTGGAACTCGCGCCCCTCATACGCGTCAATGGCGTTGCGCCGGCGACGGTCGTGCAGGGCAGCGCGATGTTCCCGCGCGAGCGCGTCATCGCCAGCTTGTCGAAATACGGCATCGCCTACAACGAGAGCGAATCGAGCGACGCGCTGACCGAACGGCTCGCGAGGTTTTATGCCGACCGCACGCTGACGAAGAATCCTATCACGCCGGCCGACCAGGCCGAGGGCTTCTTCCTGCTGGTTTCAAACCGTCTCGCCAAAACGACCGGCCACATCATCCCGGTGGACGGCGGATTGAGTGACGCGTTCCTGCGATGAACAGAGGGATGCGATTAAACAGGTCGGGCCAACGGCTCCGGTTTGGAGTCCCGCCTTCAGGCGACCAGGCGCACCACCTTTCCACGTATGTGAATTATATTGCGTTTAGCGTGCTGCCTGCGTCCCGCTGGCAGAGGCCTATGTTGCGATTAATCTCGCAGTGAATCGGCGCGAGAAAGGATCAACACCCACGGTTTCTGCCGGCGGGACGCCGGCAGCACGCTAAGCACACACGTTTTGTTGGGCTCGCCCACGAAGGAGAAGTCGGGCTTTCCTGCGCGTCGAGCTTCCGGAAGCTTTTTCCACGTGCACGCACCGCCGCCAACGCCGGCCGATATGAACTCGCCGCCCGCAGGCGCTTCCCGGCCGCTGCGCCAGCCACCGGCGGTGCCCGACTATGAATTGCTTCTGTGCATCGGGCACGGCAGCTACGGCGACGTCTGGCTCGCTCGCAATGTGTTCGGCCAGCTCCGCGCGGTGAAGTTTGTCTACCGCAGCCGCTTCTCCGACCCGCGACCCTTCGAGCGCGAGTTCGAGGGCATTCAGCGCTTCGAGCCCATCTCCCGCTCCCACCCCAGCCAGCTCGCCATCCTTCGGTCTCTCGTTGAGCACCGCGCTCGCGTATTTGCACGAGCAGGGGCTGGTGCACCGTGACATCAAACCTTCGAACGTCGTTTACGTAAATGGCGTGGCCAAGCTGGGCGAAATCCGCCTGGTGACCGATGCGGGCGACACGCAGTCCATCGTGGGCACCGAACCCATAGCGGAAGTGGTAGAGGAAGCCAATGCAGTGCTACGCGGCTGGTCTGGTTACTTTCATTTTCGGAATAGCACCTCGGTAATGGGTAATCTCAAACGCTATAGCCGGGATCGATTGCGACGATGGTTGTGGCCTAAACATTCCTGCAAAGGCGGTTTGTGGTCCCTGATGAGCGGCTGGATACTCACTATGGACTGCCTGGCTGGCCACGAACTGCTTCCACGTTTGGGGCAAAGAAACATTCATGCGGGCAACGCAAGCGGCTGACATTCAATGTCAATAGATAACCCTATTCTGCCGTGCCGAAATGCGACCGTCATGAGCGGCTGGCGCGCGTCGCTAACGCTTTTGACAGTCGACTTACTCATGCCTCAGCGCTTCCACCGGATCCATGTTGGCGGCGCGGAAGGCTGGATAAATTCCAAATACAATTCCCACCAGGCCCGAGATCGAGAACGCCAAAATCGGCGACCACGCCGTAATGATGGTCACCATGCCGGCAAAATGGCTGACAACATAAGGAATCGCGATCCCGAGGACCATTCCCAGAAGTCCGCCCGCACCCGAGAGCATGACCGTTTCAACCAGGAATTGGATGATGATATCGCGGCGTTTCGCGCCAAGCGCCCGCCGAATGCCGATCTCCCGCGTGCGTTCGGTGACGCTGGCCAGCATGATGTTCATGATTCCGATCCCGCCGACGAGCAGCGAGATGGCCGCGATCGAGAGCAGCACGATCGTGAAGATGCGCTTGGTCTTCGCGGCCTCCTCGAGCAGCTCGAGCGGGACCGTGAGCCTCACGTCTTCCTTCGGATGGCGCTTGGCCAAGAGCGCGCGCAGCGCCGTCGCCGTCGCGGGCACCGCGTCGACCGTCTCGGCCTCGACCACGATCTGGTGAAGCTCGACGCGCTCGTTGGAGCGCCCGCCGCTGGTGCGCTGCTGGATGATCGCGCTGAAGCGCTCGAGCGCGGTGGCGAGCGGGACGAAGATCGCGCGGTCCTCGTCGCCGGACGCGCCCGCCCCCGACGCGGGCGCCGTGCCTCGCTTGGCGACGATGCCGACGACCGTGTAGTAGTCGGAGCCGACCCGCACCGAGCCCGAGAACGGGTCGAGCCCCGCGAAGAGCGCCTCGGCCGCGGAGGCGCCCAGCACGCAGACGTTGCG
>JBDTOW010000281.1:0-5877 GCA_039933075.1 Verrucomicrobiota bacterium
TCCCTTGCGTACGAGGAAAGACAACACCCCTTCATCCAGTTGCATTGCGTGTCCGCAACTCAGAAGGAATTGGATTTCGCGCGCGAGGAACTTCTCCGCAATTTCCAGTTGGTGTTCGTAGCTCAGACGGTGAAACACCAATTTCTCGGAAATGCGCGCGAATACTTCCGGGCGCAACGCCTGTTGCGCGCGAGTGAGCACGTGGCGTTCGAGCGTCGCTTCGCTGGAATGTTGGAGACCCATCAACTCCGCCGAGCCGAGGTTTGTCGTCATCACCACGTAGAAGTTGGAGAAGTCGAGCGTCTCGCCCGTGGCAATCGTGAGCCGGGCCGCATCCAGGAGTTGGAGAAATAAATCCATGATGCGCGGATGCGCCTTATCCACCTCGTCAAATAGCAGAGTGCCTTCACTGGCGGTCTCGCGCACCCTGCCCAGAAACCCGCGTTCACCGAGCCTTGCGCCGAGCAAAAGTCCGAGCGCTTCCTGATTTTGGAACTCCGACATATCGAAGCGGAAGAGGCGGCCAGAGCCGAAGAGATGATTGGTGAATACGACGGTTACCTCGGTTTTTCCAACACCCGTCGGGCCGAGCAGAAGAAAACTTCCGCGTGGCCGCCCTGGTTTACACAAGCCGAGCTCGCCGCGCTTTAGCGTCGAGACAATGTGAGGAAGTGCGTGGGACTGGCCGCGGATTTCACGCGGCAACAGCGAGTCCAGTTCGTGGAGTTTGGTGAGCCTTGTCGAGTCCAGTGTCGTGTTCATGCCCTGTCCATTACCACGGACTTCAATGCATTTTGTGTATCACATACATCTACCGCGTCCGCATTGATGATAATTGTTTGTCCATGATTAGCGCTAGAACCGCTGATTTGCAGACGAAACAAAAAAACATCAACGCCTATGAAACTCACAACGAAAAAGTTCAAACCTCAAACTCTCAGGCGGCTCCGTTCTATTGGAGTGGCCGCATGGATGTTTGCCCTCAACTCGCTTCCCGCCTTCGCCCAAGGTGTGGGATTTAACTCCACCGACCTCAAGACCGGCATCAGCAACAGCCTTGCCGTAATCATGATGTTCGGGTTTGTCCTGGGTATCGCCGCCGTCATCGTCGGCGGTTTTGCCATCCGACGCGGTGACGTGGATCAGGGCAAAATGTCGATCATCGGCGGAGCCATAATCGCCGCCGCACCTGCCGTCATCTACGCGTTCTTCAAGATTTTCGGTTTGGACACCAACTCAACCGTCGGCGTTGGCCAGTTCAATTAACGCCGTGAGGCACGAGCGAACGCGCAGCAACACCCGACACTGACCCACCATGAAATCAGAACTACGCCTGACCGACACGAATGCAGCCTCTGACTCCAAAGGGCGCACTTGGGGTCTGGAAGGAAATCTTTTCTGGTGCCTGGTGGGCGGTGTCGGCGCCGGCATCACACTTTTCTTCGTCCTCATCGTTGGGTTCAAGACGGGCTTGATGACCTCGTTGTGCGTTGCAGCGGTGCCGGCACTGTTCTGCCTGGCCTATATGTTCGGCCTGCGCCAGGGAAAGCCACCCGGCTACGACCGCGATTGCCTGGAATTCTGGTTGTCGGGCACGGGCCTTGGTCCGGAAGTCCACAGCTTTTCGAAACACCCACTTGCGCAGGACTGACCCATCAACAACCCGCATCCGCTTATGATTTATGTTTGAACGACCACCCAACGGTTACTTTGTCCGCGACCTGGTTGTCTTCAACCACCTCCGGCGCGGTGGCTACGTGTCCAAGGGATTTGTCTTCGAGGCTCCCGACCTGACCAATTCGCCGGTCGCCGACCTCAATGCGTTTCAAGACCAGCTCTGTCTCCTGCTCGCGTCTCTCAACGAAAACCAGCGCCTTCAGGTTCAATACTTCTGCGATTCCGACTACCAGGGGGAATTGCTGCGCTACCAGCAGGAGACAGAGCGGTTCACCAACGTGTGGACCAAGCGGGCGCGCAACGAACGGTTCGCCCGCTACTGGCAGGCGATGTCCGAGCGCAGGCTCCGGCGCCAGCGCGTCATTTTTTACATCTCTCATGCCTTGGAGAATGTGCCGGCGTCGTTTCAGTCGGCTGCGGCCCGGCGGCATTACTACGCCTTGTTGCTCGACCAGTTTCAGTCTGAGTTCGAGCACGTTCACCGGCTCTTGCTCGAAATCTTCGGTTCGAGCGGCGCCCGAGTTCTCCCGATGTCCGACCTGGACCACTACCGGCACTTCAAGCGGTTCTTGAACCCATCGCTCAACGACCGCTTCGACTTCGACCCGGCTGACGGTTTTGCAGCCGAACTCTCGATTCACGAGAACTGCTGGCACAGCGAGGGAAACGCCCAGTCCGACTTCGGGTTCTTTCTGGATGGTCACTATCACTCGCTGATCGTTCTGACCCGCTGGCCGCGCACCACGTATCCCGGCATCATCCAGCGCCTCACGAATCTCCGCCTCCTGGACTACACCATCACGGTGAACGTGGACCCGCTCCCGGTGACCAGGGAGATTTTCAAAGAGGAGAAAGAGCACGATCGCGTGGCCGGTGATTATGCGAGCGAGAAGAAGATCTCGCTGCTCACGGTGATGGAGAAGAAGCAGAAGAAGATCCACGCGCTGATGCAGGGCCAGACGATCCCATTTAACGCGATGCTCGTCATCCGTGTTTGGGACAAGACGCCCGAGGGCCTCAACGCCAAGGCCGGTGCCATCAAGAACGCCGTCAATTCGATGAACGCGGCGCAATACTTCGAGAGCAACCTGCCCAGCACGTCCAGGAATCTGTTCTTCCAAACGTGGCCAGGCTGGACGTGGGGCCGCTACGAACACCGGAAACTCTACGCCGAACATCGCTACCTCGCCGACATGCTCCCGGTCACAAGCACGTTCACCGGGCATCTGGCAACTGCCGAAGCCATCTACGAAGGACCGGGCAGCAATCTCATCGGCATCGAAACGTTTTCCGGTTCGCCGGACAACAAAGCACCGCAGCACGCGGTGTTGCTTGGCATGTCCGGCGCAGGCAAGTCCGTCACGGTCTGCGATCTCCTGACGCAGACCGAGGGTTATTTCGGCTACACCGTCATCATTGAAGAAGGACTCAGCTACGGCATTTACACCCAGACTGTGGATGAAGACGCGCGGCCCATCATCATCCATCCCGACGGTGATCTCACCATCAACTATCTCGACACAAAAGGGCTCCCGCTCACCCCTGACCACCTCTCCGCCGCCACCGCGCTCGTCGCGCGCATGATTGGATTCTCCTCGCAGGAAGACAAGCAGATGCTCCGGCAGGCGCAAATCGCAAAATACATCAACCTGCTTTACGAGGACTCGTTCCAAAATTGGTGCAAGCGCCGTCACGATCAGCTTTTGGAAATCACCCGTCACGCGCTCGCGCTTCAACGTTTCCGCAGTGAGCGGATGCCGCCCGGCGCAACCACCCTCGAAACATTTGCCGACTTCCGCGACCAGCAAGCGGTGCTTGCAACCGATGCGCCTGCGGCGCGGGACACAGTGTGGAATGACTTGGGTCGGGATTATCTCAACCAGTTCGATGAAGCGACGGTTCTGAGATTCCTGAAGGACCCAAGGACCAGCAAAGAGGTCCGCAATCTCGCTTTCGCTTACTTCGTCGCCGACGAGTTCCCGACCCACCGGATGCTCCAAGAACTGATGATGCTCGACCCGATGGGCGCGGAGCGCGACCAAATCATGGAGATTGCCACGCTCCTGCTCCCCTGGTGTCGCGACGGCAACTATGGCTGCCTGTTCGACGGCACGAGCAACCTGTCGCTCACCGGCAAGATTGCCCACTTCGAGTTGGGTTATATCCCGGAGTCGGCCAAGGAACTCAAGTCTGCCGCTGGCTTCCTTATCACGAACCACGCGCGCAAGCACATCATGACGCTGCCGCGCGCGATTCGAAAACGGAATGTCTACGAGGAAGTCGCCCGGTTCCTCGACATCCCCGGCGGCCAGGAAATCGTGCAGGAGAGCTACGCCCAGCTTCGCAAGTTCAATTGCTGGAACATCTCCATCGTGCAGCAATATGCGCGTTTCAAACAGAGCCGCATCCGCTCGGCCGTGTTCGGCAACAGCCGCCAGTTCTTCATCATGCGGCAGAACGATCGCACGGACGTTGAGGACATGGGTAAAGACATCGCGCTGCCCGAAGTCACGCAGCACGCCGTCATGACTTATCCGCTGCCCGACCACCAGACCGGCCAGAAGTATTCGCCTTTTACTTACCTGCACACCGACTCGATGCGCAACTTGTGCGGCACCGTCCACAACGTCGCTTCAGCGGAGATGCTCTATTGCTCCAGTTCGAGCGGAGAACATTTCGACCGCCGTGCCCGCGAACTCCGCCAATGTCCGAGCATCGTCGAGGGCATCATCGCCCACGCCAATCGTCACCCGTCAAAAACCCACGAAGTCACCAACTCAAGCCTATGAAAACAACCGTTCTCTGGTTCAATCGCCTTGTTCCTCTCGTTGTTGCCGTCTGCCTGCTGGCAGGCTGCGCGGCCACCCGTCCCATCGGGGACGCCGCGCTTGGCGCAGGCGGCGCGTATCTCGCCCACGAACTCTCGAATGGCAATCCCATCGCGACCGCCGCTGGAGCTGCCGGCGGCGTGATATTGAGCGAGGGCCTTCACTATGCCGCGAAAAAGGAGAGTCAGAAGGCTTACGCCGCCGGCTACGACAAGGGCAAGAGCGACGCGGTCAAGCAGCAGTATTGGCTCTACGTGTCGCTCCAGCGGCAACGCAATCACGTCGGCACCGTCCGCTTGTATCCCGTGCAACTGCCGGAGCAGCGCATCGACGGTGTCACCTTTCAACCAACCATCAAATACCTCCGCATCGAGGAGTAGAAAAAGGCAACCACATGAAAAAGACCATCGCATTCACATTGTTTTCATTGGCCGTCGCGTTCCCAGCTCGCGCGCAATGGATCGTTTATGACCCGGCGAGCAACATTCAACAGATTCTCAATACCGCGCAGGAAATCGCGAAATACGTCGAGATGATCGACAACCAGGTCCAGCAGATTCAGGCGCTCACCGACCAGTTGAATGAGTTCAAGCGCTACGAAGCCCTGTTTGGCGACCCGGCCAAGGTCTTGCTCTTGACGCTCAAACCGCTGACCGATGATTTGAGAAAGACCGAACTCGGCAAGACACTCACCGCCCTTGAGACCACCGCCGATGCGACCGCCGCCATGCTCGATAGTGGAGCGGGCCTCTTCCAGGTCATTGGCAAGAACTTCACGACGCCCGGAGGCAACACGATTGCGCGGCGGGATGAACCATACCGACCCGTCGCGGCGATTCAGGAAACCGCCGCGAATTATCGCGGCGTGTCGGAGGACGCGTCCGCCCGACGCGTCGCGCTTAAGGCTGAAATCGCCGAGACGACCGATTCGCTGAAATCCGCGACCACGGACGCAGAGGTGCAAAAGCTGACCGGTGTTCTCGTGGGTCTTTCGGCCGCGCTCGACAGCACCGACCACGAAGTCAGCCAGGCCACGGCGTCCGCCCTCGTGCAAGACATCGCCAACCGCGCCGACGATAAGCGCCAGGTCGAAGCCAGGAAGGAACAGCAGCACGCCGAGTTTAGCGAAGCCGTCGACAAATACGGGAAGACGTTCCGCTTGCTGAATGCGCCCGTGGACTTCCCGACCAACTAACCACCCAACCGCTGCGACGTATGGCTTCCTTCGAGACCATCTTTCCGACGTTCCTGCAAAAGTGCGCGGAGTTGCACGACTTGCTGAACGTCGTGGCGTTTATGCTATTCATCGTCGGCACCATCCTGTTCGTGATGCACGGATTCTCAGGGAAGACGATGATGTTCCATCTGGTGC
>JBDTOW010000282.1:0-5874 GCA_039933075.1 Verrucomicrobiota bacterium
CCCGTGTTTGAGTTCAGCCAACGTGGGCATTGGACGCTTGGAGAAAGCCGGGCACGTGACTTTTCCCCCGCCCGCCCCGATCAAGGCTCGTTCCAGCCCGCGCCAACTGCGGGACGACGGCCTGCCGTTGCCACCGTTGCCCAAGCTGCCGGGTTGAAGGGGCAGTTCATCACCACACAAAACACACGGGACTATGGCCATCAATTCGTTTGGACGGGCGGCGCGTTTGTCGAACTTCAGCCTCCACCACCCCACGATGCCCCGGTGAATATTCCAGGGTTCCCGGGCACCTGGTACTTCTCGGATATCGTGCATCCGACCTCGATTCACAACGACGGAAGCATTTGGGGAACGGCGGACGAAACGCTCACGCCCCAAGGTGCCGCCAGTAGCTTGGGCGGCGAAGTCCGTTGGGATCTAAGCGGCAATCCAACGGTGACTTTGAATTTCAGCAGCGCCAATTACTTCCTTCGGACGGGGTCCAAGCGTAATGAGAAAGGTTCGTTTCTGCGTTGCGACAAATGCTCGACGAAGATTTTTTGGTCGCGCTCGAACATGGCATGCCGCCCGCCGGGGGCCTCGGCTTGGGCATTGACCGCCTCTGCATGATGCTGCTCGGCCAGGAAAGCATTCGTGATGTGATTTTATTGCCGCAGCTATGACCAAAGTGAGCGACGATAGCCATCTGGATCAAATCAGAAGGCGACAAATCCGCTTCCTGTTCCCGGAATTCAGCCTAAAAAAACGGCGGTTGAATCTTACAGAAGCAAACGAAGGGAACGAAGGGACAGGGGTTGCGCCGATGCGGGGCCGCCGGCAGCTTTTACTTTGCCGGTGAGTTCTCGAATGCGGAACACTCCATCTCAAGTGGTCTGCCTTCGTTCTCTTGGTTGCCTTCTGTGCGAATCAAATGGTCTTTTCAGGTTCAAGTTCTCCAAATTCGTGCGGGGCATGTTTCGTTGCCGCGAACAAGACCAGGGCGGAAATTTTTCATGGCCCGGAATACACTTGGCAACGCGACGCGATTTGTGGTCAACTCCGCGGGAGTGATGACGACGAGATTTCAGTGAATTGTTTCGTTTGATCGGCGAACTCGACATTCCGCACTGCTCCGTTGAGTCGCGCGCTGCCGTGACGGAGCGAATCATCGCCCGCTGCGCCAAGGCCACGATCATCCTCCGGACTGCTGGCTGTGTGCCACCCGACCCATGAATCTTTTAAACTTTTTTGTCCTGATCGCCTTCGGCTTGTCGGTCATATCGCTGCACGCGGCCGCACCCACTCCCAGCGAATACTTCGAGCAGAATCATGTTTACGCCTACAGCTTTCGCGATTTGGGGATCGTACTGATCCCAAACGCGCGGGCCGATTTGCTGGCGCGCGGCTTCATCAATAACCGTGGCGAGTGCCTCATCGGCGACCGGCTGTGGCTGCCGGTTGCCGCGTACGGCCTGCCGGCCGGATGGACGGATCTCAGGACACTCAATATGGGCTTCGCGTTTGGCCTCAGTGATAATGGCGAAGTCATCCTTTCGGGCGGCAGTCCGACTGGCTACGCCATCTGGAACGCTGGCACAGTCAAACAGTTTCCCGAAGCGTACCGCAGTTTCACGCCGGCAACCATCCTGGCGGATGGCCGCGTGCCCGGCATTTATCGAAAACTCAAGACGGTGGCTGGCCAGATAGTCGCCTCGGAAATATTCGAGCCGGCTTTTGATGATGGCATCGATCTGCATCCACTTTTCTCGAGCGGCGATGGCCGATTTGCTCCGGACAACTTGGTTTTCCTGCGGTCACAAGGGAACCAGATTTCGGCGGCACCCCTGGACGCCAACACCACCGGGCAAATTATCGGCATAGCCATTGGGGCCGCGCTGACCGACGATCGCTATGTCATTTGGGATAAGTCCGGCCAACAAATTCTACCCGGCCCGGTCATCCAGCGCCGCCGCCGGACAGGCACGCAGCCTACGGAATACTACGAAACCGCCGGCATGGCGTGGATCAACGACAACGGCCAGGCGGTGATGGGCGTTTTGGCGTACGCCGGGCACTTCCAACGCGACTTCAAGCTCTACCTTACCCAGCCGCTCGACCATAACCCGCTTTACTTCGCCGATGGATCGACCCGCACCACGCTGCCGGCCGGCATGCACGACCTCAAGGAGTTGAATCCCGACGCCAGCATTGGCGACTTTGCCCAACTCAACGGGATCAACAACCGTGGTGAAATCATCGGCGCGCGCTTTCGCAACGGGTTTGCTTCCTCGGCCGAGGATCCCGGCTTTGTGTGGCGGCTGGGCATGGCTTTCCCGGAAAATCTCGAAAGCTTGAATGAACAGGCCGCACAAGCCAAACGCCTTTGGCCGCGCGCCATCAACGATCAGGGACAAATCCTCCTCGTCGGCACCAACCAGGTCAACACGTTGAACACCGCGATCTATCTCATGTCCCCCGCGCTCGTGGGCGTGACTTATCTGCAAATCCAGCAAGTGAACAACGCGTACGTCCTGGATTTTTCCATCAACTCGACCAACCTCGGCACCGTGGCGGTAAACGGCACGGTGCCGGTGGATGTCAACGCCTACAGCCTTTCCACCTCGCCTCCCTCCCAGCTGCCGCTTTTGACTTCCACCGCGCAAACTGTAAATCTCGCTCCCGGGGCCTCGACTCAGTTCCGCTTTCGCTACCAGCTTGCTCAACCGGGCACGGTGTCGTTCACCTACCGGCTGGCTGGCACCACGGCGGATGGCCTGCCGCTCAAGTCCTCCGTCCAAATCCGCAGGCAGGATGTCGTGTTTCCCGTGGACATCCTCGTCAACTCCACCGGTGACTTGCCGCAAGACCCGACGGTGACTTGCTGCTGCGACACGGGCAAGAAGCTCGCCGACGGTGTGACGCCCGAATGCACGCTGCGCGCCGCCATCGAGATCGCCAACAAGCATGAGGGCAAGGACACCATCAAGTTCCAGATTCCCAGCGATGACCCCAATTACAACAGTGGCGTTCCACTCATTCGACCCAAGACCGAACTGCCGCCGATCAATGATGCGGCCATAATTGACGGTTGGTCACAGAACTCGAGTTCACTGACCCCGCCAATCGAGGTCAGCGGCTTCTTCATTCGACGACCGGCAATTGTCGACGAACAAAAACCTCGTGAATACAATCTTAATATTCCTGGGCCTGATATAGTGGATTGGCCGGGCGCAGCCAGCGGATTCACGGTCAAAGGTCCGGGCACGGAAATTCACGGATTGGCCATCACCCAGTTTCCGCTGTGCGGGTTGAGGTTGGAGGGCGGAGGCGGCATTGTCCAAGGCTGTTATATCGGGATCGCCGCCGACGGCTCCACCTCCAAGGTTAACGGAATCTCAGCCGGACTCTTTTTTAAGGGTTGTGGCGTTTTAGTTTCATCGTCAGCAAACCAGATCGGCGGCACCGGCAGCAAGCAGGGTAACGTCATCTCTGGAAATCGCGGGAGTGTTTACTGCGAAGGTTGTGCGCAAGACGATGAAATAGATGTTGGTCCGACGACCATCAATCAATTTCCCCAGCACACCGGCCCGGGAATTCTCATTCTGGGCCAGAGCGCGAATGGAAACCGCATCCAGGGAAATATTCTTGGCCCGGATCACACGGGAAATCGGCTGCTGACTCCCAGCCCTCTGCCTTCGCTTTATCGTTTTTTTTATCCTATAGAGCTTGTGTTTGGACAAGCTGCCGGCGTTTTCATTTCACATGCCAACAATAATGAAGTGGGCGGATTGCTGCCGGGCGAGGGGAATGTGATCGGGGGCACTATCGTGGGTGTAGGGGTCGAAGAGGAAGTCTCCATCGGCAATATCATACATGGAAACTCCATTGGCGTCGGCGCTGATGGCGTCTCGGCGTTGCGGAACCAAGTTGGTGTTGCGATCGGGGCAAGTCAAACCACGGTGGGCGGCGACGTTCCCAATGCGCGTAACATCATTTCGGCTTCCGATCTTCACGGCATCATCGACTTGGCTGGCGGCCGCATCCAAGGCAACTGGATCGGGGTAAACGCCGGTGAGGGCAGAGCGGCGGACCAACAAAGACGCGGTATCGTGATCACGGGATCTCACTCGGTGGTTATCAGTAATATCGTCGCCTTCAGTTATGAAATGGGCGTCCTAATTTATGGAAGCGGTGATGCGACGTTGTGTGGCAACCGCATTTTCAGCAATGCCTACGCTGGAGTCGAAGTGGCGGGAGTAGTGCGCAATAAAATTTCGCAAAATGAGATTGTGGGCAACGGCCTCGCTGGTCCCGCCGGTCATGCGCCGGCCCAAAGCGGTATTCACTTAGAATACCCCGATCTTTTGATAAACGACGACTTCGATCTCGATGACGGTGCCAACACCCTTCAGAATTATCCTGTCATCGGAGCCAACTGGGTGGATGCTTCCGGATTGCGCGTTCAGGCATCCTTGGATACGTCCCTGGGCATCCACTCTTACACCATCGAATTCTTCGCCAGTTCCGCCGCCAGTGCTTCCGGCTATGGCGAAGGAGAGCGGTTCCTTGGTTCAGTCACGGTAAACACGGATTTGGGTGGACGCGCCGGCATTGATTTTACAACCACGCAGCCAGTCGCGCCGGGCGAATTCCTCACCGCTACCGCCACCGATGCGGCGGGCAACACGTCGGAGTTTTCCAAAGCCGTAATGATCCAAGGCTCTACGCAAACGCCTTCCGGCATCAGCGCGCAAGTCCAAAACCAAGTCCCCGGTGGCAACGGTAGCTTGCATTCCGTCAGCGCCGGCACGCGCTCGAACCTGCAACTCCAAAGCAGCGCGGACGACTTGCCCGCCCCGCTCGGCGACCCGCCGAGCGGAACGACCACGCTGCCCAATCGTTCGGGCGGATCACCCGAACGGACGGGCCAGTGGCCCGTGCTACCCCAAGCCGCCCTCGCCACGGGCGATGGCAATGGCGATGGCATCCTCGATTCCCAACAACTGAACGTCGTTTCCTTCCCCGGCATCAGCGGCAAATGGATTACGCTCGCTTCACCTGCCGGCACCACGTTCACGAATGTTTTCCCCTCCGGCCCGCCGGACTTCACGAACCTCCCCAGCGGTTATACCTTCCCGCTCGGCTTCGTGAACTTCACCGTCACCGGTTTTTCGCCGGGTGGTTTTGTCCCCGTCACCAACTTCTTCCACGACGACATTGATTACGACACGGTGTTCGCCTACGGACCCACGCCCGACAACACATCGCCGCACTGGTACGAATTTCTGTTCACCGGCAGCGTCGGCGCGAAGCTCGACCTGAATGGCTTCACCCTCACCTACCGCGACGGCGACGTGGGCGATCACGATCTCAAAGCAGACGGCCAAATCACGACAACGTTTGCTGCGGCGCACAAAATCCCACCCGGTTCGTTGTTATCCTTGTCCATCGCCTCGGTCGGCGTGGGGCAGAGCATCGACATCAATCCTATCACGCTCCGACTCGCAACCAACCAGGTGCCGGTGGTGACCAGTGTGTTATCCTGGCCGGCATCGGCCACGAACTACACGCTCTATTTCAAAGACGACCTGAGTCCGTTATACACAATTCCGAGCTCGAACCTGTTTGATTTTCCGACCATCTGGCTGCCTGTGTCCGATTCGTCCGCCGTTCTTAACGGCCAACGCGTGGTGACGAATACCGCCGCCGTCACGGCGCGCTACTACCAACTGCGAAGATTTTGAACTCAAAGCCATTTTCGGCTTTCGGTGATTGTTTGGTCGCGCATTGTTGGCTGGTAATCTTGCGCGCCGGATGCGAACCTCGTATGTGTTTAGCGAGTAAGAACGCGAAGGTAGGGACGGCGCGCTGCGCCGTCCGCGCCGCGTTCAGCGG
>JBDTOW010000283.1:0-5868 GCA_039933075.1 Verrucomicrobiota bacterium
TGATCGCGCGGGCGAGCGCCAATCCATCCATGCCGGGCATCTCCATGTCGAGGATCACCAGATCGAAGGCGTCGTTGCCTGGGTTGATTTTCCGCAGCAGTAGGAGGGCCTCTTCGCTACCAGCGGCGCTTGCGTGACGCATTCTCCAGGCGTCGAATTGCTGGCTTAGAACCTCGCGGTTGGTGGGGTTGTCATCGACAATCAGCACGCGCACGGTGGAGGCATCGAAAATGTGCCTCGGCCGGACGACGGCGGGATGGAGTTGCTTTTCCAGCCTCACGGTAAAATGAAAGGTGGAGCCTTGACCGGGCTGGCTTTCCACGTTGATCCGGCCGTGCATCAGTTCGACAAGTTGACGGGAAATCGCCAATCCCAGCCCGGTGCCGCCATAACGGCGCGTGGTGGAACCGTCGGCCTGGCTGAACGCATGGAACAGTCGCGCCTGGGCTTCCGGTGAAATGCCAATGCCGCTGTCCTTGATTTCGAATCGCAGCGTGGCATTGGTTGTCGTTTCGTGTTCTTTCCTGACCCGAACGACGACTTCGCCTTTTTCGGTAAACTTAATGGCGTTGCCGATGAGATTGTTGAGCACTTGGCGCAAGCGGCCGGGATCACCTCGCAACTGCGTCGGAACATCGGGATGGACAAATCCGACGAGCTCAATTCGCTTCGAGTGAGCCCGCTCGGCCATCAATTCGAGTGCGCCTTCCACAGCTTCCCGGAGGTCGAAGTCGAGCGTTTCGAAAGTGAGTTTGCCCGCCTCGATTTTGGAGAAATCCAGGATGTCATTGATGATGGTGAGCAGGGAGTCCGCGCTGGTCTGGATGGTTTGGGCAATGCTGCGCTGCTTGGCGCTGAGTTCGGTGTCGAGCAGGAGATTGGTCATGCCCATCACGCCGTTCATGGGCGTGCGGATTTCGTGGCTCATGACGGCCAGAAATCCACTCTTGGCATGCGTCGCCGCCTCGGCAGCCTCCTTCGCTTTTACCAAATCTTCCTCTGCTCGTTTGCGCGTAGTGACGTCTTTGGAGACGCCCAGAAAACCGGTGAGCTGCCCCTCATCATCGCGCAGGGCGGTGACCACCAGGCTGACAGTGAGACGGCTGCCATCCTTTCGTACGTACGTCCATTCACGCTCTTCGGGGTCACCTCGCCTGGCAAAGTCCGCAAATACCTCAAAACCTTCAATGGATCGGCCAAACTGGTCCGTCAAAACCCGGCCGTGAGCGGCGACTTCCGCGTCCAGGTGAATGCGAGCGATCGTCTGTTGGCCCACCATTTCTTGCGCCGTATAACCGAGCATCTGCGCGGCACCGGAGTTGAAAACAGTGATCAATCCCGCGGTGTCCGTGGCAATGATGGACACCTGGGTGGCCGCATCCATAACGGCCTGAAGTTTTCCTTTCGCGCCGGCCAGCTCTCGCGTGCGTTCCTCGACGCGCTTTTCCAGATCTGTCTGCGCGCGACGCAATTCGTGTTCCGCGCGCTTCTGGTCCTCAATGTCTGTCCAGGTGCCGATCCATTGCATGATTTCCCCCATTTCGTTACGCATCGGAAATGCCCGGCCCAGGTGCCAGCGATAGGCGCCGTCGGAGGCGCGCTTGAAGCGGTGCTCCACCTGGTAATCACCTCCGGTTTGAAATGCGTGGATCCAATTCTCGACAGAGTTCTGCAAGTCGTCGGGATGCAACGCCGCCTCCCAGCCAAAGCCCTTGGTTTGTTCGAACGTCAGGCCGGTGTAATCGAACCAGCGCTCGTTGCAATAATCCAGGTTGCCGTCTGGCTTGGAGGTCCAGATGATTTGCGGCATGGTCTCGGTGAGGAAGCGGTAAGTATCGGCGAGAAAGCGGTAACGTTGCTCGCTCTCCTGAAGCTTTCTTGTGCGTTCGAGCAGTGCTTCCTCCGCCCTCTTCCGTTCGGTGATGTCGGAACGAATGGCCACGTACTGAGAGGGCTTCCCGGTTCTGTCCAGGAGGGGAACAATCGTCGTGTCCACCCAGTAGAATGAACCATCCTTGGCGCGGTTCCTGATTTCGCCTTTCCAGACGTGACCGTCGGCAAGGCTCCTCCAGAGGTTGCGGATGAACTCTTTGGAGTGGTAGCCGGAATTGATGATCCGGTGGTCCTGGCCGAGAAGTTCTTCCCGCGAATACTTCGAAATAGCGCAAAACTTGTCGTTGACGAACAGGATCTTTCCCCGCTGGTCGGTGAACGACACGATGGCGTGTTCGTCCAGCGCGGCCTTCACGTAGTTCAATTCTTTCGTCCGTTCTTCGACTCGTTTTTCCAGTTCGGCGTGCGCCCGGCGAAGTTTGTCCTCGCTTTCGCGTAACATTTTTGCCGCCCGTTGGTGTTCAATGACCTCGAATTCGAGGGCGTGATTGCTCCGGCTCAACTCGCTGGTGCGCCCGGCGACCCGGCTTTCCAAATCTTCCATTCTTTGGCGCGACTTTCGGTGTAACCACCACTTTTCGGTAAGCGCGTGCGCCAATTGGAGGGGTTCCACTGGATCGAAAGGCTTTTTGAGAATGACGATCTGATAGGGCCGGCCGATATTTTCGAACACCTCATTCCAGGAATAATTGGAGCAGGCAGTGCAGATTACGATTTGGATGTCGGGATCAATCTCCCAAATCTTGTGGATTGTTTCCACCCCGTCCCAGCCGGGAGGCATTCGCACGTCCACAAAAGCCAGGGCGTAGGGACGCCCTTCTTCATGCGCCTTCTTCACCAGGAGTACCCCCTCCTCCCCCTGATATGCCGAGTCAATTTCGAATTGAGCATGCCGCCCCACATTCGATCGGCTTCCGATAACCGCTGTTTCGGTAGCGTCCAAAACCGAGTCCACGGTGTTGGGGGGAGACAAAGCCTTGCGAAAATCCAGGTGGATCGAACGATGATCGTCGATGACCAGAATGCGTTTGTTTCTATGCGCGTTTAAATTATTCATGGTCCCGGCCGTTTGTTGTAGTCAATCACGGGTGTCCCGCGTTAAGGGCCGGGGTATTTCGCGTTGCGCATCACGTTGACCAGGGTTTGCAGAATCTTATGTTTTCGACATTGAACGCCCAACTCATCAGTCCAATTGTCGGCATCGTTTCGTCGCTTCGGGAAAATCGAGAAGACACAATCGAATCGACCGATGGGTTGCGTTGGATCGTGGTCTCGGCGTGCAGAGGCCCTCGTGCCTGCTGGAGAAAGCTGTTCACCCTCAAGTCGCAAACCAACAAACTATTGTATTGGCAAAAATGGCGGAAACCTTTAGCAGGCTGCTGGAAAACTCTAGCTCTTTTCATTTTGATTACGGACACTCGGAGAGCGAATCGGAGCGGGCGACAATGACTCCTCATTCCCGCCGTTCACCGAGGTCCGGCGCGTGGTGATTATGACAAAATGCTCCGATGAAAGGAAAGGTGGGGAAAGCAATTTCTGTTTGTCGGAGTCCGTCGAATGTCGCATCTTATGACCATTCGTCTCAACATGAAAAAGTGGTCTTTCAGTTTGCTATTGGGAGCGGTCTATCTGGGCGTCTTTCATTTCTGGACGTTTTCGGATCGAATAGGGGTTATTCTCAGCGGCCTCCTCGCAACTCTGGTACTCGGCATCGCCTTCGCATTTGCGCTGAAACGACGCTACTTCCTGAATCGATGGGATGCGTTACTTCATGCGGCCGTTATCCTCGACATCTTCCTCGAAGCGATTTTTATCAAAATTCATGACCATTTCGGCTTTTACTTGTGCGCGGTCGCTTTTGCCATCGTTGGGGGAGGCTATCGGGTCTATTTAGACCGCGTGAAAACTGTGGGCCTCGAAACCCATTAGTCTTTGAAGGGCACTGAAGGTTTCACTTGACTCGGCTCGGACGGAAACAAGACTGACAAATATATGTCTGACTCGACGAAACCCGCGTGGAGACTTGTTTCGTTCCAGGAGACGGAGGTGGAACGACTGCCGGGGAAGATACATCACTGGTATTGCAAACCCGGGATGGTCTCGGATACCAATCTCATGTTTGTCCGGGCGCATCTCCTTCCGGGACAAGCGCACCAATTCCATCGCCACCCGAACATGGAGGAGATTCTTTACGTGCTATCCGGCACCGCTGAGCAATGGGTGGAACGCGAGCGACGTGTCATGGGCTCCGGTGATTCGCTCTACCTTCCGATCGGCATCATTCACGGCACTTATAATTCGAGCAACGAAGTGCTGGATTTCCTCGCGATTCTTTCGCCGGCAAAGAGCGAAGGGCCGGTCACGGTGGAAGTCAGCGATCAAGAACCATGGAAATCGTTGCGTCCTTAATTACGGGGAGGATCGATCCGCATGGCGTCCATTGCGTTGCTTAATTCAACCGTCCAGGCGTCACGCAATTGAACAAACATTGTTCGAGACGCACGGTGTTTGAAGCGATCCTGCTCGCGGCCCCGTCATGAAGACGTTGCATCTCTATCTAACCCGGCAAGTCCTCGCGTCCTTGTTGATGACCGTGATCGTTTTTACGTTCGTCCTGTTGCTGGCGAGCGTGCTCAAGGAAGTACTCCCGCTCCTCGTAACTCAGCAGGCGTCATTCGGTCTGGTGTTGAAAGCGATTGGTTTACTGCTCCCTTTCGTTTTCGCCTTCGCCTTGCCAATGGGAATGTTGACCGCCTGCCTGCTCGCCTTCGGACGGTTCAGCGCCGACCAGGAGCTGACCGCCGCACGCGCCAACGGCGTCAGTTTGCTGGCACTGATTACGCCTGTGCTGTTGGTGGGACTATTGATGAGCGGCGTGTGCGCCCTGATGAATTTGCAGATCGCACCGCAGTCGCGAGCTGCTTTCAAGAGAATGCTTCCCCTGCTGGCGCTGGAAAAACCAATGATGCTCCTGACCGAAGGCCGTTTCATCAAGGACTTCCCAGGCTACGTGATTTACGTGGGGAAAAAAACCGGCGGCAACAATCTTGAGAATCTGCGCGTTTACCGGCTGAATGCCGACGGCGATGTTGATCTTCAATTCCGCGCTGCGCGAGCTGAATTCGCTCCGGACCTCGTCAACCAGAAGGTGGTGTTGCATTTATGGGACGTGCAGACAATTAGCCTGATTGGCCAGCAATGGGTCCCCATGGAATCGGAAGAACAGGATCTGGATCTCAATTTCGAATCCGCGCTCCAGTCGACCAGCAATCCGAAGCTGAGCGACATGACTTTTTTCCAGCTCTGGGATGAATCCGATGAATACAGGCGGAAAGGGATCGATACCACTCCTGTCAAAGTCCAGATCCATCGGCAGATTGCATTTTCATTTGCGAGTTTCGGCTTCACCTTGATTGGCATTCCGCTGGGCATTCGGGCTCATCGGCGCGAGACCAGCCTGGGTATCGCCATCGCGATTGCACTGGTCCTGGTCTATTACGCGTTCATCATCCTGGGCCAGTCACTGGAAACTCGTCCTGACCTGCGCCCCCACCTGATCGTTTGGATCCCAAACCTGATTTTCCAAATTGCTGGCGCAATCCTTCTCTGGCGGGCCAACCGTCGAGGCTGATTCAGTGGGTCGATCAAGCCGAATCGCGCTCTCTAAAGCGTTGGGATTCGAGCGCCGATACCATCACCATGCTCGCGGCTGAAGACCACCCTGATGTTTCGATGAACACCAAATCTTCCACCACCAAATCGGTCATGGAATCGAAACGGAAGCTTCCTCTGGGACAGGCGACCTTCTGGCTGCTGGTCTGTTTCGTTTGCTCGGGCGTGAGCGGACTGATTTACGAAGTCGCGTGGGTCCGATCCTTGGAATTGATTTTCGGTGCGACCACTTTCGCGATCGCGACTGTGCTCGCGGCGTTCATGGGTGGACTGGCGCTTGGCAGTTATTCGATGGGCCGGGTG
>JBDTOW010000284.1:0-5863 GCA_039933075.1 Verrucomicrobiota bacterium
CGTGCGCGCGCCGCGCCGCGCCCGATAAAACCGCTTGAGGAGCACCGACGCCGCGTTGTCCACAAACTCGGAGACGCCGTCGGAAGAACTGATGGTCTTTATTGGCGTCCAGGTCTGCAAATCGAGGCTGGCTTCGATTGAATACTGGATCCCGGCTTCGCCAAAGAGCCGCAGCAGAACCGGGCCTCCCGAACTCAACGGTTGAAGAAGCAGAGTCGGTCGGGGAGCCGTTTCGGCTGAAAGCTGGAGCCGGTCGAAGATCATAAAATCGTCACCCGGAGCAGTCGGGTGTCGAATCAACCAGAACGCGTTAATGCTGCCAAGAGTCAGCGCCGACTTCAGCGTCGTGATCGGCTGGTTGGTCGCCAGCAACACTCCCTCCAGACTGGCGCTCCAACGGTTGACCGCGAGATCCATGTCGATGTTCAGCGTGTAGGCCGTGGCGGGTTGAAAGGATTGGCCGGTGGCTTTTCGCCCGCTATCATCGTCCAGCAAAAACCCGATGCTGTGATCCGTGTCGTCGAACACGACCGTGAACAGTTTCTTTCCGTCCGCATTGATGAATGCCCACGCGAACGCGCCTCCGTTCGTCGTCGTCGAATCGTAAACTGCCATGAGGGTGGAGAAGTGGAGCCGGGGCGGCTGCCCGGGCGCGGCGAGATAGTGAATTGGCCGAAGCACGACAGACACGGGTTCGCCGTTGGTAGGCGCGCCGAAACCGAGATAAGCCGTCTGCTTTTCGCCCTCGAAAAAATTAGTGACGATTCCGTTCCCACCGGAACCGGAGTTCAACCAGCCGTTCTGACCCGCCAGCGTCGCCAATTGATAGCCTTCAGAGAATTCAAAGCTTGTGAAAAAGATCGGCGTTGACGGGCTTGCCAGGTCAGGTTCCGCGGTAATTTCATAGTCGTCGAATACCATGTAATCGTCGCCCACAGATTGATCGGGACGCGGCACCCACCGCGCCGCGATGTACCCCAAACTCAATTTCGAACCCGCGGTGGTGATTGGCTGGCCCAGAACGATTGGAATCTCGTCAAGGGTAGCCGACCATAGGTTCCGGGCGAAATTCATGGTGATCCCCAAATGGTACTCGGTTCGCTCGGCGTAGGAGACGCCCGTGGAAACGAAGCCGCCGGTTTCCAAGGCGTAATTGACGGTATGAGCACTCCCGTCGAAGTCCACGGAGAACAGCCGGTCGCCATTGGTGGTGACCAGGCTCCAACGAAAATCATCATGGTTGGTTGTTGTCGAATCAAAGATCGCGAGCCGCACCGAGAAAGAGACCTGGGCCAATTGGCTGGTCAGCGGATCAAAATGAACCGGTCGCCGGACTTCGTGGTAGTCCTGGCGATTTGTTTGGAAAGCGAAACCGATGTACGCCTGCTGATCGGATGAATCGAAAAAATTGGTTACGATACCCTGAGCAGTAAAACCGTTGTCTTCCCAGCCGTTCTGACCGCTCAGCGGTTGGTCGAGATCGTAGCCCTGCGAGCTCTCGAAGCCGGCGGAGAAGATGATCGTGGGCACCGCTGCGTCAAGTTTTGCAGCGCAGCTCATCCAGAGCAAACCGACGCAAACGACCAGAACGAGTTTGCGTAGATTCATCGAGGCGACTATAGGCTTCTCCTCCGAAGCGTCAAAATCCAAATTGAAATAATCCCCCATGCGGGAAAATGGCAGTCGCCCTCGCATTCGGAAATTCGGCTTGATCACACATGATCCGTCGAATAACCTCTGCTCACCGTCGAAAGGCAAGTTCGTATCCAAATCCAATCAGCCTGGATTGACATGATTCTGAGTCATGTTTGCCGACCAGACGTTCTCTTAATGAGGAAGTAGAACTGTCGATTAACTTGAAAACGAATCCCTCGCCATCTTGTGCCTGGCACGTCGGCTTCTTCGCTCTCGCTCTGGCCTCGAACACGGTTTCTGGTTATTTCACGCTCAGCCCGGTCGCCGTGGTGGGTTCGGATCTTGGCATTTCTGATCCTATCACTCCGTACGAGAACATGATAAATCAGTCGGGGATCAGCGCACCTTTTGTGAGTGGCGTGACCGATTTCGACACCTATTTTGCCAACCCGAACAAAACGTTCGCGAACCTCAATGGCACGAACAACTGGCAGAGTAAGTTCTCCTTCGAACTGCCGCTCAAGGGATACGTGGATTTGGATCTAGGTGCCTCATACAAGATCAACAAGATCGCGATTTGGAACGTCTCGGTGAAGGACGTCACGGTGAAGATTTTCGACGATTTGAACGGGCCGGGGCAAATCGCCGGGAGTTTCATCCTCACCGACCATTGGCATTTCTTTTCCAGCTACCCGGTGGACGTGGTATCCTTCGGGGCGGTCTATCGGGGCCGGTACGTGCGACTGGAAATCGAATCTGCATATACTGTTAACTTCAATGATCCGTTCGCCTACGCGAACATTGGCGAGGTGGTGGTGTCGGCCGACGTGACGGCCTCAACTTCGCCCACGTTGGATATTATCCGCAACCCGAATGGGGACATCACGGTCACTTTCACCGGCACGCTGCAAACCACAGGCACGGTTGACGGAACCTTCGTCGATGTGGCCGGCAATCCCCAAGGCATCTACATGCTTCCGAAGGCGAGTTTGTCCGCGCAGCAATATTTCCGCGCTCAGGGCAATTGAAAGAGGACATGTTGTGGGCACACTTACTCCACCGCCAACGAGGGATTCACAAGGAGCCGCGGCTTTCACGTTGATCGAACTCCTGGTCGTGATTGCAATAATCGCCATCCTGGCCGGGATGCTGCTGCCCGCTTTGAGCAAGGCGAAATTAAAAGGCCAACAAACCGTCTGCCTCAACGATCTCAAACAACTTCAGCTCTGCTGGTTGATGTACGCGGATGACAATAACGATAAAATCATCTCGAATGACCCCAATGTCGGGCCGGGTTCACAAACGTGGATTCTCGGATACATGCAGGATAACAATCCCGATTCTACCAACAAAACGCTCATCGAGAAAGGCACCTTGTTTCCGTACAACCGGTCAACCGCCATCTATCGTTGCCCCAGTGACGCCGGCCGCTCGACAATCGGTGGCAAGAAATATCCGCGCGTCCGCAGCTATGCGATGAACGGTTACATGAACGGTGTTGATGTCGGCCTCGTTTTTTTCGGGCAGAAAGGCTTCAAAGTTAACCTCAAGACCATGGAGATTGCGGCCCCGCCGCCGTCGAAGGCTTTCGTCTTTTTAGACGAGCATCAAAACAGCATCGATGACGGGCATTTCGGCTTTGCGCCCGAGGGCGACAAATGGATGAATCTTCCGGCGATGTGGCACAACGGTGGATGTGACTTCTCCTTCGCGGATGGCCACGTCGAACCCTTGAAATGGCGCGACTCGCGAACATTGGCTTTGAAAGTGATCAATAGCATCACCACGCCGAACAACCCGGACCTCAAACGGCTCCAGTCGATCACGGCGGCGAAGAATTAACCTTCGCAGGGAGTTTCTTCATCGCATCAATGTCGAGTTTGCTGATCACGGCTTGCTTCGGTTCCTCGCCCGGCTTGCCTTCCGCTTTTTGGCGAGAGTCTTGACGGCCGTCGTTGCAGCCAGGGCGTCGCGCAAGACCGGAATCGTCAGCTTATCCTTGGCACAGCGCGGTCAGGAGGCGAATCTCACTTTCGGCGAAGGGCAGCGGCGCGGCCACGAATGAGGCTCCTTTGCAGGCGTTCCAGGGGTGATTGCTCCAACAGGATTAGGGTATGGCGGACGTTGTCGAGGTCGGCGTCAGGGTGAGCCGCGAGAACGTGTTCAACGCGGGCCGTCAAGCGTCGAGCCCACCGCCGGGCTTGCGAAGGACTAACGGTGGAAGCTGGATCGCGTTGTGTCATGTTTTAACCAACGCCAATTTAGCGCCCCGCTCGCGGATTGTCACTGCTGTTCCCAAACAGCCCAGCGACCTTTGCCTTCAGCGGTTCATCCATATTTGATGAGCGGCAGCCAAGGACTCGGGGTATTCCAACTCATTCCGGTTTTGAGTTTGCTCAGATGGATTTAATCCCGTCTCGACTTTCGCAGGGAAATTATATTCAGTTCGGTCATTCGCGAGAAACCGACACTGTTAATTGCCGGGCTGTTTTTGTTCTGTCACACCGCCCTGGCTCAGAACCAAAAGTTTGTCAGCCACTACGCGGATGCCGCCCATGAAGTTCCTTTTCCAGTCCGGGAGATCCCACACCCGGAAACATGGGCAGGCGGAGAGCCCGGACCAGTTCCCGGCCTTAAAGTCTTCGCCAGGGAGAAGTCCGGAGCGGTTTGGCTCGGCGGCGATCAAGGAGCCGCCTGTTATGATTCAAAGGTCAAACACCGTTGGGATCGCTGGCAATATTTTTACGGACGACGCTGGCTGCAGGACAACGACGTGCGGAATATTTGGGTGGAGGAGTCCACCGCGACGCGCAGGGTCTGGATTCGCACGCGCACGGGCGTTTCACTTATCGAATGGCGGCCGATGACCCTGGAGCAAAAGGCAAAGTTCTTTGACGAACGAATCGAGCAACGCCACGTGCGGCATGGACTGGTTGCCGATTCTCATCTCCGCGTGCCGGGCGATCTGTCGAAAAGTGTTAACACAGACAACGACAACGACGGATTGTGGACATCAATGTATCTCGGCGCCCAGGCTTACCGTTACGCGGTCACGCGCGCGCCGGATGCGCGAACGAAAGCACAACGTGCTTTGCAGGCGCTGATGCGCCTCGAGCAAGTTACCGGTGTGCCCGGCTTCTACGCGCGATCCTTCGTCTCCAAAGACGAACCCAGACCTCAAGGCGGGGAATGGCATCCGACCACCGACGGCCAATGGCTCTGGAAGGGTGATACGAGTTCAGACGAGAGCGTTGGCCATTACTACGGCTATGCGCTCTACTACGACCTGGTCGCGGACAAGTCTGAGAAAATAGCTATCCGCAATGTCATCACGCGCATCACCGATTACCTGATTCAAAGCGACTACGACTTGCTCGATCTCGATGGCCAGCCGACCCGCTGGGGCCAGTGGTCGGAACGCTACTTCCAAACCGAGGAAGGCAAATACGAAGCGGCGCTGCGTTCAATCGAATTGCTGGCGTTTCTGCGGACAGCCCATCATATCACCGGCCAACAAAAGTATCTCGATGCTTACCTTGACCGAATCCGGCGCGGGTACGCCGATCACATGCGGCAATACCGGCAGTGGCCAGGCGGCGGTGAAATCAATTTCTCGGACGACGAGCTCGCTTATCTCTCGTACGATCCGTTGTTGCGCTACGAGAAAGATCCGATGCTGCGGAAGATTTACTTGGACGGAGTGCGCTTCACCTGGAGTCAGATCCGCACCGACCGGAACCCTCTCTGGAACTACATCTCAGTCGCCAGCGGCGCGGGGCGAATGACCCGCGAGATTCGTGACGAGTCTCGGCGGACCCTGGATCGAATACCCATGGGCCTCATCGATTGGGAGGTTCGCAATTCGCATCGGATGGACGTGCAACTTGAAAAAGACAAAGATCGCTTCGCACGCGAGCAATTAACCTGGGTTTTGGCGCCGGATGAACGACCGGTATCGAAATGGAACGGGAATCCCTATCGGCCCGACGGCGGTGGCAATGGCACCTCTGAGGATGACGGAAGCTTCTTTCTCTTGCCCTACTGGATGGGGCGGTATCACGGTTGGGTCAGGTAGATCGATGGGAAATGAGCTTGTGGAAGTCTGGCGCGGGCTTGTATTCTTTGGTCATCACAGCCCGCAACTTTACTTGCAAACATTATGCAACTCGCGCTCAAGCACTCATTTAACGGCACCCGTGGAAGAAGGTCTTCGGCTTTCACTTTGATC
>JBDTOW010000285.1:0-5860 GCA_039933075.1 Verrucomicrobiota bacterium
ATCGTTGTAACGGGATAGTCGTGCATCGCCCAAATCGTCAAAAACATCAAGCCGACGAAGAAAAAAGCGGTTGAGGCCAAAATTCCGTAAATCATTTTCTTCTCCGAGATCAAGTGCATGAAATAGCCGGCGACCAAAAATGCCTTGATACTCGCGATAAACAGCGCCACGGCAATTGTCAAGGGCACACTGGGGATATGAACATAGTACGCGCTCACCGTAATGATGGTGCCAGCAATCAGCGCGTAAAAGACAAAGAGGTATCTCTTAATCGATTTCTTGAGGTCGTGCGCGTGAGGATCACTCATAACTTTTTAGAGTAAGTAAAGGACGGGAAAGAGAAAGATCCAGACTAAATCGACGAAGTGCCAAAATAGTCCCGAAACCTCGATACGGTTGGTGAAGCGCTCTGGATCGGTCTTCCACATTTTGCTGCCGGGTCCCCACAGATACCCGATCACAATCGCGCCACCAATGACGTGTAGCGCGTGCAACGCCGTCAAAGTAAAATAGATGGCCAGGTAGGTGTTATGCCAGGGCCCGTAATTCTCCATCTTTTTGATGTTTGCCGTTTCGATTTTGATTTCGGAGTGCTCCACGTGCGTCGCGGCTCCGGCATGCGCGGTTTCGGCGCCCTTCTCCACCGTGCGCCCGTGAATGAGGACGTAATCTTTGGTCTTTTCCACCAGGTGCCCGTCAACAATTGTGCCATCATTTAAAATGACTTCGTAGTGCGTGAACTTGTCGTGGTACTCGTACGATTTGATACCCACGAAGGTCATCGCGAACAACAGCGTGAAGGCTTGAAAGATCTTGAACCGATTGAACTGGTTCATTTTCAGGGAAGCCCAAGCCATGACAACGGTAATGCTGGAAGTTATGAGCACGAGCGTGTTGACCGTGCCAATCGGAATATTGAGCAGGCCGTGCGGCCAGGCGCCGGGAGCGGCGCCTACCCGGAGCAGGATGTAGGATGAGAACAAGGCGCCAAAAAGCATGACTTCCGACGCAAGAAACAGCCAAATCCCCACCTTGGCATTGTACAGGCCGGTATCCTCACGCGGCTGAACCGTATACGGTAGTGCGTCCATGAAATTATTATGACTAGGGTCTGATTAGACAGGTTGGTTTTGCGGTGTGAAATCCTTCGCGTGGCCAGGAAGGCTGTACTCGTAAGGACCGCGATATACGATAGGTGGCTGAGCGAAATTACCGTGCGGTGGCGGCGTGGGGGTCTGCCACTCGAGGGTCGTAGCCTCCCACGGATTGTCCGAGGTAACTTTCTTGCCGTTCCGGATGCTCCAGAAAAAGTTAATGATAAAGGAAAGTTGCGCCACTCCCAGAGCCCAGGCGGCGTGAGAGATGAATACGTTCATGTGTATCATGCCGTCACTCAGCCCCCCGATCACTCCGGGCACCTTGGCCATTGAATAGTTCGCGCCACCGTCAGCCATGCGGCGCAACATTCCCGCCATCCCTTGAGCAAACATGGGCTGAAAAACCAGATTAATGAAAATCAGCGAAAGCCAGAAATGCACCTTGCCCCAGAATTCGTTCATCATGCGGCCAGTAATCTTGGGGAACCAATAGTAAATGCCGGCAAACAACGCAAAGATGGTTCCCGGCGCGACCACATAATGGAAGTGCGCGATCACGTAATAAGTATCGTGCAGATGAATGTCACTGAAGTTGAAGCCGAGCGGCAAACCGGTCAACCCGCCAATCCCAAACATCGGCAGGAAGGCCAGCGCAAACAGCATCGGTGTATTGAAGCGGATCGAACCGCCCCAGAGCGAGATGAACAAGCAGGTTAGAATGAACACGGACGGAATCGAAATGATCATCGTCGTCGTCTGAAAGAATGTGCTGATTTTGGTTCCCATGCCCGTCAAATACATGTGATGAGCCCAGACGATGAAGGAAAGAAACCCGATGATAAGCACCGAGTAAACCAGCGTTTTATAACCCCAAATCGGTTTGCGGGTGTTGTTGGCAATAATCTCGCAGACAATTCCCATTGCTGGAAGGATTAATACGTAGACTTCGGGATGTCCCAGAAACCAGAAGAGATGCTGCCACAACAACGGGCTGCCACCGCCGCTAATTGCCACGCCGGAAACAGACAGACCGGTGGGCAGGAAGAAACTCGTGTGCGCAACTTTGTCCATCAACTGCAAAACCGCGGCAGCTTCCAGCGGTGGGAACGCCAGCAGGAGGAGGAAGGCGGTGACGAATTGAGTCCACACAAACCAAGGCAACCGCATCCAGGTCATGCCCGGAGCACGCATTTGAATAATGGTCGCGATGAAATTGACCGCGCCGAGCAACGAAGAGGTGATTAGGAATACCATGCCAATCAGCCAGAAAGTCTGGCCGGACGTGGTTATGATGGTGGCCAGCGGCGAATACGATGTCCATCCGGCCTGGGCGGCGCCTCCAGGGATAAAAAAGCTCACCACCATGATGATACCGCCGACGACATAGGCCTGGTAGCTCGCCATGTTAATGCGCGGAAACGCCATGTCCGGAGCGCCAATCTGGAGCGGTACCACAAAATTACCGAACGCCGCGAACGCCAATGGGACGATGGCCAGGAACACCATAATGGTGCCGTGCATCGCACCGAACGAGTTATAAAGATCCGGGCTCATCACGCCACCAGCAGCCGGACTGGCACCGGTTGAGTCCTTTAGGATTACGTCGAGAAAATGGCCCAGCACCGGTATCGGCTGATTGGGGTAAGCAATTTGCCAACGCATCAGCATCATCAGACAGAACCCGAAGAACAGGAAACACAAGGCAGTGACCGCGTATTGAATCCCAATGATCTTATGGTCGGTCGAAAAGATATACTGGCGCCAGAACCCCGGTTCTTCGTGATGAACGTGCGCTTCCGGGTGATGTAATGACTTGGTTGTTGGCTGCATTTTAATCTGGCTTGTTTTCGGCTGCGCTCACACTTCGTTTTTCATCCAAACAGTATTACTTATCTTTCGTCGCTTGTGTGTGTCAACAGCAGATTGGTTTATCACTGGCTCAATTCTATTTTATTTTATCAAACACCATCAATGCCAGCAGAAGAGGCAAATACAAGATCGATACAAAAAAGAGCTGGCGTGCCTTGGGTGCGGTCAAATCGCGCGAGAACTGCACGGCAAAGAACAAAAATGCTCCCCCCAGAACAAGGGCACCGCACAAATAAACCAAACCAGCCAGATTGAATAGCACAGGAAAGAGACTAATCGTAAGCAATCCCAAAGTGTGGCTCACCGCCTGGCTCCCCGTCCGGATGCCTTGAGGATCGACTACCGGCAACATCATAAAGCCTGCCTTTGCGTAGTCCTCCCGATACTGCCATGCAATCGCCAGAAAATGCGGAAGCTGCCAGAAGAATAGGATCGCAAAGAGCGACCAGCCGCCAATGGACACTTCGCCCCGCACAGCGGTCCAACCCATCAAAGGCGGCATCGCTCCCGGGATAGCGCCCACCACCGTGTTTAACGGGGTAATGCGCTTGAGCGGCGTGTAAATAAACAGATAGCTCGCCAGCGTAATCGCCCCGAGCACGCTGGTGACGAGATTCACCGCGATCGCGAGGTAAACCAGGCCAGCTCCGGCGCTTAATCCGCCAACGAGCAATACGGTATCCGGTTGCAGTTCGCCAGAAGGAATTGGACGATTCCGGGTGCGCCGCATGTTGGCATCGAAGTCCCGTTCCAAATACTGGTTAAGAGCCGCAGCCCCGCAGGCCACCAAGGAAGTCCCGAGCAAAGCATGAACCATCAACCAGATGTCCATCGGCCCTCGAGTTCCCATATAAAACCCAACCAAAGTCGTCAGTAACACCAGCGAGGTAAGGCGACCTTTGACGAGATCGTTCCCGATGGCGAGCCACGAGCGCTCCTTGTCTATCGCCGGGGTTTCACACAGGGTTTGTATTGTGGCTTTCATCGGAAACGAACGTTAACTCATTTCGTGCAGGCCGATTCGGGCTTCCGAGTTGATCGAGTCAACCGAGCTGACCCGCGCCGACCCTGCAATTCCGGCTGCATTTTCCAGGATTGCGCATAACTGATCAAAGTCAATTGCGCGCCCGCTACAAGGATCACGGCGCCGAAAACAACGTGCAAAGTCGCCACATCAGCCGGTTTGTTTCTCCATATTGTTAAGGCGCCCAGCGCTGCCTGGAACAAAATCAGAACGAACCAACTTCTGCACATTTTGGCCAATAGCGTTGCGTGCGGGGCGCAGCGATGGATCGTCAGGCAACAGCCCGCCACCGCGACCAGGACGAGCAACGCCCCGAGGCGATGAGCCATATGCACGCCGATGTGAAACGCGCTAATCGGACGAAAGTCCCGCGTATCCAGCCGAGTTTGATTCATCGCTTCCACCGTAATTGCATCCATGGGTGGCCAAATCTTTCCGTATGCGAGCGGAAAGTCCGGGATCGCCAATCCAGCATGTTGATGCCGCATCGTCGCACCCAAAACAAGCTGGATTAAAATCACCAGTGTCGTCAATACAAACAACTGCCGGAGTCCGCGACTGATCCGGAGGGTACCTAGCGCCCCGACTTGAGTCTGCCACCAGCGGGAGGTCACCAGCGCTATCACACTCACCAGAACCAGGAACAGTTGCGCAAGCAGCGCGTGAAAAATGCCGATCTCATCCTTGTACAGCGTCACGCGTAATCCGCCCAGCACACCTTGAAACACAACTCCGAAAAAGGCGATCAAGCCCAGCCACCGCACCCAGGCCCGCGATTCTTTGAGCCAAATCCAGGCCGACAAAACAGCAGTCAACAAGCCAACGAACGAAGCGGCCAGCCGGTGTGTGTGCTCATAGAATATTCCTCCGACCCATTGAGAAATCGGAAAGAGGAACATGTTATAACCGTACGTTGTCGGCCAATCCGGCACCGCCATGCCGGCGCCGTGACTGGTTACCAGGCCGCCAATGCCAATCAAGGCCAGCGTCGCTATGGCCGTCAAAACGGCAAAGCGATTTAACCAGGGATTGTTGTCTGAACGGGTCACATCTTTGACCAAAAAGCCACCAAAAAAGAGACCGCTGCGACCTAAATGGGCGCAGCGGAAACGATGCTAAAGTTTTCTCAACCGGGCACGCAAGATTTATTCCTTCGGCACCTCGAGGGCGAAGTCGATCTTTTGATTGTCACTTCCGACGGTGACTTTTTGAGTCACTTTGCCGGCCTTGCGATGATATGCCTCGACGGTGTACGTCCCGGGCGGAACGTTCGCCAACTTGAACGTCCCGTCCTTGCCGCTGACCGAGAAGAACGGATGATCGAGGACTCCGACATAAGCAAACATCCAGGGATGCACATCGCACTTGAACTTCAACAGGACTTCGGGGTTATCGAAAGTAAACGTGAGGTCTGGTGACTTTGGAAGTTGGGCTCGATTCGCCTCTTTATTCCCCGCGACGATAGGTTGGGGATGAACATTGTGCAAAACCGGGTCCGAGTTTTTTATCATCAGTTTCTGTTTGGTTTGAAGTCCCGAAACGTAAGGTGTATACTCGCAACCAACCTGATCCAAAAGCCCGGGTTGTGCCGGCGGCTCGAAGGTTTTCCCGCTCAAACCGTCCTTGAGATAAACGAAAACGTCCGCCAGCTCGCCCGCCGGACCGACGACGTAAAACCGGGTTGTTGGTTTCTCGTTCGGATGGAGCCCGCCGCAGGTGGCATCAAGCGGCAAAACCTTTTCCGGCGGAGTCGTTCCCTTCAATGTAATCTTGCCAGTGATAACCCCAGATACTCGCGCGGCTAATATTTCCGGCCAGCGCACGAGTGATATGAGCGATACGAAACACTACAAGCGCAACAACGACGCGC
>JBDTOW010000286.1:0-5859 GCA_039933075.1 Verrucomicrobiota bacterium
ACATCGGTCGATTCAAGGTTACGATCAACGTGATCCCCAGCAAAACGCCGGGCACTAGAAACGGCACCCATAAGATCCATCCCAGCGGCCAGCGCCAACTCGCCAAAGCCAGCGCCAAACAGACCGTGGCGGTGGTCGCGGCGTACACGAACGAATTCAACACATCCGACCGGCTCGCCGCGAGCGCCGAGGCCAGTTCAGTCCACGTCTTCGCCGACGAAACCAGTTGAACCAAAGGCAGGCCAACGGCGAGCAACAACACAATCGCAGTGACAATGCCGCTCAACCAAAGACATCGCGCTCCCAGTTGACGCCGAAACAGGGATGCCGGCAGCCAGGCTTCTGTTTGCGGCCAGGCGATCTCCCGCTTTCGGAGCCAAAGAACAAGGACTAGCGGAGCGACGATCAACGGAAGACTCAACTTTAACGCGGCGATTGAATCGAATGTGGTATTGAAGCTCACCCACACTTCAGCCGGATAAACCTTTGTTTGCAGCAGCGCGGGAACCGCGAAGTTATTCAACGCCAAAACAAACGTAATCACCGCAGCCTGGCCCAGGGCCGCATTTGCCAACGGCCACAGGAGCCAGCGGATGAGCGCCGACCCGGTCAATTCCGTGTCACCTTCAAGTTGCGCTGGTTCCAGCCGCTGCCAGGCACCCAGCACGAACAGCAATGTAATCGGCCAGGTGAGCAGCGCCAGGAGCCACACCGTGCCGCCCAGCGAATAAATGTTCAGCGGCAACCAGCGCTTGAGAACCCCGGTGAATCCCAGCAGGTAAAGCCAGCAATTCGTTACCAGGAACGGCGGCAGCACCAGCGCCACCACTGCCGCAAAAAGCAAACGATTCCGCCACCGGCTCTCCAGCGCCGACAACCACAACGCGGCAAGAAAGCCGATGCTCAGTGACATCAGCGTGGCCAGCGCGCTGACGAGCAAACTGTTTTGGAGCAGCGTCCAGTTCATTCTCTAAACCCCGGTCCGGATTGCTTTTGTGAACCTGGAAAAGGCCGTTGGAACCGCGAAATACACGGACCACACGAAAACAGAACGAATTGAACAAAAACACGGGAGAAGGGGCTTTTCGATTCATCTCCTGGCCCGTTCGCATATTTGGCGTGTTTCGCGGTTTGAACTTCCGGATTTGGGGTGAACCGTAGCAGCCGGCGTAAGGAGGCTCTGACTTGAGGAATGCCAAGAATGAACGCCCCGACGATGAGAATCGCATAATTCATCGAAGAAAAATCTGTTTCAACGTTACCGTGGCGCTAGCCAGGTCGCGGATCAACGCGTCCCATTCCGGCTTCAATGTTCCAGCTTTGACTTCGGACGGGGAATTCCCTTCCAGCGCGCGTTCCGTCACGAGCTTTTCCATTACACCGCGCTGCTGAAGATATTCGAAAAGTTGTTGGGCTTCGCGCGGGTGCGGCGCGTTTTTGATCACGGCTACGGTGTTCGGAATGAGGAGAGTCTCTTCCGTCATGTCCAACGCCGCCACAGGCAATCCCTCACGTTGCCCAGAGGCGATGTCGTCCGAGTCGGTCATCCCGACCAACGCTTCGCCTTTCCCAACCAGATTGACGACTACCGAGTTGCCATCGACCAGAAACGGTTTGTTGGCTTGCAATGCACGGCACCACTCCTGCCACTGCGCGTCACCCCAGTGTTGTCGCAGAGCAAGAAAGTGCGTTGCTGTCGTGCCGAACAACGGGTAAGCCAGCGCTGCCTTACCGCGCCAGGTTGTGTTGGTTAGCTCGCTGAACGTGCGCGGCGCCGAGGCCGCCGTCAGCAAGTTCGTATTTACCACGAGTCGCCGACTGCGATAGCCGACGCCTTGCCAGGCATTGGTTTCGCGAAAGACATTTTGCGCCGCGAGTTGGCGCGTCCGTAGTTCTTCATTGCTCCAGAAAACATCGCATTGAGGATTCGAGCGCTCGGCCAGGAGACGGTTCGCCAGCCCCACCGTTTTCACCGCTTCGCTGTCGTACACGGCGCGGACTTTGATGCCTGCTAGCCTGTTGAATTCGTTCAAAATTGGCTCTGCGTAAACCTGGTCCTGGGAAGTGTAGACGACCACGAAGTGCGAGAGTTTGCCTTTTACGCAGGAGAGCGGAAGAAAAAAACCGCCAACAAAAGCAACGATCACTATTGGCCAAAGCAGGAAAATCTCCCACGCGGACGACATCGGACAGCCCAGCGGCCACCTGCTTTTATCCGGGGCCTTGTTTTCCTCCGCACTCACGCTGTCCTCCGGGAAAACTGGCGACCTTCGGAGTTAGGTCCGTCAGGACCGTCATATTTATAGCTCTCGTTCCCGCCGGTCACGCAAAGCCCCGTAGGGGCGACATCCTCAATTGTGCGCTGTGTCACGATGTGCAGCACCGCGACGAACATGCCGCCCCGATGGGCCTTGATATCGTTTTCGGATGCGTTCCCTATAAATATGTCGCTCCTGACGGAGCTGTCGCGTTTGGATGCTGAGAGAACGCTGATGGTCACTTTGTGAGCACCGTGGCGTTTCGGAGCGCTGGTTTCCAATCCGCTCAGTGAAACATTCCGCTCGCCCAATAACTCGATGGTTGGAAACCCGCGCCGCGAGCTTGGACCGTTAGATCGGCATCTCCCGGAGGGAGAATCGAGAATCGCCCACCCTTCCAAGGGTGTGGATTCCAGCCAGGTCGTCTTGAGTCCCGAAGGGACGGCTGAATCACTGCCCTGCATCCCGTTCTTTTTCTCCGATGTTATCTTTTTTCGGCATGGCGATGAATTGTCCCTGGAAAGTCTACGCTGAAAAAAGAGCGCGAATACGAACTGACGTTTGACATTGGGCGGATTCAGCCGTCCCTGCGGGACTTATGCACCCGCCAATTCGAAACCCGGCAGTGAACTGCCGGGCTATTCTCACTTCTCCCTCCGGGAGAGTCTCCGTCATGGACCGGTGAACGGGGGACGAACCGATTCGACCTGTGCAGCGCTGACAAATGTCCAAACTCCAATCGAGAGTTGAAAACCAGCACTGCGAAACTTTTCTGCGCGGACTCACGACGCTGAACCATGCGCACCCACTCACACGGTCCTCCGATGATAATACCACCATTCAAACAACAAAACCGCAAGGCCAGCGACGGCGATCCAGCGCCACAGTTCCATGTTCGCTCGTTTCAATGTCGTCGCCGTCACTTTGCCGTATTTCCCAAAGGGCAACTCGTCCCGAGGCGCTGTATCGCTTTCCGCGGCATCGATTGCGTTCACGCAGAAAACAGTTTCATTCGTCCCGAATTTCAGGCGATAGGTTCCCTGTTTGTCGGTATCGCCAAAAACCAACTCCCGCGCCGCGGCATCCACCGCCAGAGGTTTGACGGACCCGTCGGGCAACGTCATTTGTGCCGCGGTGATCGATTGCGCCAGCCCCAGTCGAAACGGGTCGCCCGCGCGCACCATGAGCTGGCTGCCGTTGGCGGCAGCGGGATTCAGCCAATCGATCGCGTTGGCGATGAAAATCGGAAACGAGATTCGCAGCGGCCAGGTGCTCTGCAGAGTATCGAAACCGATCCAAACGATCCTTTGTCGCGCCAGTTCGCCCGCCAACACCAGCGGCGTCCTGGGCGAGTCGACCAGCGCCGTTGCCCAACTCGGCGTTTTGACACCGAAGGTTTCGGCTAACTGCACATTATCAAAGTTGACAAAGCGCAAAAGCGGGTGCGTGCTTTTCCAATCAACAATCGCCGGCGCTTCGACCCTCGACCAGCCTTCAAACCAGTTCGTTCGGGCGATGTGAATCGCCAGCAAATTTTTGGCGGGCCAAACCGCCGGCGTTACATCATCGAGCACGACCACGTCAAACGACGCGGCCGAATCGGTTGAATCCGACGCGATCGCCAGCTCCACTTTCCCGGCGGCGTGCAAGGCTTTTTCCAGGAAACGATTTCCTCGCGTCACCAATAAAACCTTCACCGGTCGCGGCAGAAGGCTGACAGCGCTCGCCTGATTATCCGCCGCCAAATCATCCTTGGCGGTGAGCCGCACCGTGAAAACACCATCCTTGTCTTGCGCGGCAATGAACACCTGGGGAGACGTTTCATTGGCCGACAACGTAAGCGATCGTGTTTCCAGCAGTTGACTTTCGAAATAAAGCTCCACCTCCGTCTGGAAAGTGTTGGTTGATTTGTTAACGACGCTGGTGAAAATCGCGCGCTGGCTGGCATCTTCGGGATTTGAGCGCACATCGAGCGAGACGATGCCGATGTTGTTTCCGCGTTGGCCGGCGCGGTGATAAATGAGCGGCAGATTCTTGTTTTCGAACTCGCCAAGGTTGGGCAAAGCGCCATCGCTGAAAAGATGGATCTCGGCGTCGGGCCGGTCGCGTATCAGGGATTCCGCCATCTTGAATGCTTCGGTCAGCCGCGTTGGCCCATCCGTTACCGCGCAAGTTTGCAAGGCGCGTCGCAAAGCCGACTTTTCGCTGGTCGGCGACTGCTTGACCTGGGTCGTGGCGGCCGCCTGCAGGACCACCATTTGGTCATTGTCGCGCAAGCTGTCAACCCACTTCAACGCTTCACTGCGCGCCTTTTCAAACCGCGATGGCGCTTCGTCGGTGCTTTGCATCGAAGCCGACGCATCGAGGATCAGCACGCGCAACTGGCTGGCCTTGGTTTGACTGGCAAAGTACGGCCGCGACAATGCGAGGACGACCAGCACGAGCAGGAGAATTTGCAAAACGAGCAACCAATTGTGCCGCAATTTTTGGAACGGCGCGCTGGCCTGAGTCTCGGCCAGAAATTTCTGCCACAGGAGCGTGCTCGACACCAATTGCACGACCCGTTTGCGCTTGAGGAGATAAAACAGGACCACCACCGGAATAGCGGCGGCGAAAGCGAAAGCAGCAGGGGCGAGAAATTTCATGCGGAGTTCATCCCCAGATTTCCGCTTCGCGAAGCTGTTTCAGCAGCAATGCTTCCAGCGGCGTGTCCGAACCAGCCATGAAAAAGTGGATGCCCCGGCCGGTGCAGAATTCGCGCAGGCGTTGACAAAAGTTCTGGACGGTTTGTTGATAACCTTTCAATCGATAACGTCCGAAGGTCACTTCCTGCTCGGCGCCGGTCTCCGAATCGATCAACCGCAGGTCGCCAAATTTCATCGGTGCCAATTCCTCGGGAGCGAGTATCTGAACTGCGCTCACTTGAAAGCCGCGTCCCACCAGGGCGGTCAGGCCAGCTTCATAGCCCGCCGGATCAAGAAAATCGCTGAGCAACACGGCGACGCCGGCGCGTCTCGACTCCAACGCGCCGCGCCGGAGCGCGCCATTGAATTCACCCGTTCCGCCGGGGATTAACTGATTAAGGTTTTGAAAGAAACCAAGCGCCGATTTCCTGCCGCGCACCGAACGCAACGCGCCCCGAAAGACTGCGTCCTCGGTCGAATTCGGAAACGCAACGACACTTACCCGATCGAAACCGCAGAGCGCTACATATCCGACGGCTGCCGCGATCTGTCGGGCGAAGTCGAACTTTCGCGGCGTGCCAAAGCTCATCGACTCACTTGCGTCCAGAAAAATGGTGACCGGCAGTTCGCGTTCCTCTTCGTAGAGCTTTATAAAAAGACGCTCTAGCCTGCCGAAAAGGTTCCAGTCGAGGTAGCGGAAGTCGTCGCCGTGGGAATAGTTCCGGTGATCGGCGAACTCGACCGACTGGCCGCGTGCGCGGCTGCGGCGTTCGCCCCGGGCGGTGCTTTTGGCGCGCCGCGCGGCGAGCAATTGGAATTGTTCGAGACGGCGGAGCAGTTCGGGGGTCAGGAGAGTCACGGGGCGTTAGGTTTTCAATTTGTCATCTCGGGCCACCGGCCGCTTGGCGCACTTTTTT
>JBDTOW010000287.1:0-5852 GCA_039933075.1 Verrucomicrobiota bacterium
CATGCGCGCCGTCCGAAACATGATGACCGCGGCGCGAGTGCCGGTGGAATCCAGCAAGGGCGAGTGGGGCAGGGGCCAGCATGAAGTGAACTTTGTCTACGACGAACCGATCCCGATGGCCGATATGCACGTGGTTTTCAAACAGGGGCTCAAGGAAATTGTGGCGCAGCAAGGCAAAGCCGTTACGTTCATGTCCAAGCTCGCCGCGTCGGAGGTCGGCAGCAGTTGCCATATCCACATCAGCCTTTGGCGGGCAGGAAAGAATTTGTTTTGGGATCCAAAAACAAAGGCCGGTTCGAAATGCTATCGGCAGTTTCTGGGCGGTTTGATGAAATATTCGCCCGAACTCTGCTACTTTTTCGCGCCGACGATTAATTCGTATAAACGCTATCAGGCGGCCAGTTGGGCGCCGACGAAGATGGCCTGGGCGCACGACAATCGCACCGTGGGCTTCCGGGTGGTCGGAGACAATCAATCCTTCCGAATCGAAAATCGGATGCCGGGCGCTGATGCCAATCCTTATCTTGCCTTTGCCGCGATGTTGGTCGCCGGCCAGGCGGGCGTCGAGGAAAGGCTCGATTGCGGCGAGGTTTACGAGGGAAACGCGTATGTGGATCCGAAACTTGCCAGCTTGCCAAAGTCGTTGCGTGACGCGGCCGATCTGCTCGACGGCAGCAAGCTCGCGCGGCGGGCGTTGGGCGATCACGTTGTGGATTTTTATGTGCACACCGCGCGACTGGAAGTGCAGGCGTTCAATGACGCAGTGACGGATTGGGAGCGGACTCGTTATTTCGAGCGGATTTGATTGCTGCGCGACGAAGTTCGATTGCTGGCCCAAGGTTTTCCCGATGCTGATGAGAGAAATGCGGCCCTCGGAAACGGAGTTACAGGTTGAGCTTTTGATCCTCACTCCGAGCCTTTGTTTTTGCTCGACCTCCAACGGTGGGTTTGCTCAGGTTAGCGACGACGCATGTGTTCAGCGTAGCAGATTGGTAATCTGCTGTATCGCAGAATGGCATTCTGCGGCACGTTGGCAAGTGCCAGCGCGTTCGGACCTTCGGACTGTCTGCCGACTACAAGTCGGCGATACGGCAGATTACAAATCTGCGCTACGAGGCGGCGCTGTCAGCTAAACACGTGAACCAACGTTTCCATCGCCCGACCCGTGAAAAAACTTGGATCATTCCCTGGCTTCGTCATCGCTCTTCTTGGCCTGTCGCTGGCGCTGGCGGCGTTTGTCGCGTGTGAAAAGACGCAGTCGCCGCCGCCGCCGAAACTGGAACCAGCAGTCGATTTAAGCGCCACGAAAGCCAAGGCTGAACAGGGTGACGCGGCTGCGCAAAATATTCTCGGTGATTTGTCGGCTCACGGCAAAGGCGTTCCCCAGGACTATGCCGAGGCAGCGAAGTGGTATCGCCAAGCGGCGGATCAGGGACTCGCCGTGGCGCAATGCAACCTCGCCTCGTTGTATGCCGCCGGAGCGGGGGTTAAGGCAGACCCGGCAGAGGCGCTCAAATGGTATCGCAAGGCTGCCGATCAAGGGAGCGCTGATGCGCAGTACAATCTGGCGCAAATGCTATCGATGGGGATTGGAGCCAAGCGCGATATCCGCGAGGCCATCCGACTGTACCACCTTGCTGCCGAGCAAGGCGATGGCCTTTCGCAATTCAATCTGGCCCGCCGCTACCAGGAGGGGAAAGATGTGTCGCCCGATCGGGTTGATAGTTACTTCTGGTTTTCCCTGGCGACCGAAAACGGTGTGGAGGGCGCGTCAGAAATGCGGGATGGACTTAAAAAGCAGATGCCTCGTCAGCAGGTTGCTGAGGCTGAAAGGAAGATCGCCGGGTTTAAATCAGCACCCAGACGCCAGCCGGGCATGAGAGACCTGCCAGCAAAATAGGGAGCGATCAAGAAAGCGGTTTGAGAGCGCTGAGGCGGATAACCAGGGAATCACTCATCAAACCACTCATCCGCACTGTCGAAGGCGGGGATCGGGATGTTGACGATCTTCAGCTTTCCGATTGCGCGATGCCGGCAGCCGGGCTTGATCAAAACTGCTGTCATGGGCTTCAGCGGAAAAAGCTTTCCATCCAACTCCATCTCCCCTTCACCTTCGAGCACGAGATAGAGTTCGGTCATCTGTTTGTGATAATGCGTCTGGGAATCCTCCTGGATGTCAACCAGGTGAAGGGTCGCGACTGAATTATCCGGGCTGGCAAACGCGCGCCGGGCGAAGCCGCAGGGACAACGGACCGCGGGAGTCTCGTCCAATTGAGCGATCATGTAGTTGGGCATAAGATTACTCCGTCGAGGAAAGCTTTTGGCCAGCCGGAGGAGCTGTCCGACTTTACGGATTTTCGCCGCGAAGGATTCACGCGCCAGCTTTTGCCGCATTTCCAGTTTCATAACATTGGCAGTTTCAATTTATGCCGTTGGAGGATGTCTTCCAAGCGGGCTTTGTCGAGGTCGGCCTGCTGAAATAGTTGCTCGATGCGAGCTTTGTCCTTCTGGCGTCCGACGCTGGCGGCGATGGCGACGATGTGTTCGGCGCGGAAAACTTTTGCCGACACGCCCTCGAATTCAATCTGCTCGGCCTCGCGCACGGCTTCCTCCGTCAAGCCTTGCGCGACGAGGAATTGCACCGGGAATCCGCCGACCAGCAGATGTTCGCCCTCCACCTGCCAGCCCTGCGCCTGAAGGTGCGCGTAAATGGCTGGAACGCCGGCGGTCATTCCCTTGTCGGCGGGGATGAAGAAAATATCGGCGTCGTACGTCGTGAAAGGCTCCACGTAATAAATCGCCGCGAGCGCGCCGCCGAGCGCCCAGTCTTCGATCAACTTCGCCGCGACCAAATCATTCGCTGCACCCAATACTTCGGCCAGCGGAATGTCGGCAGATGGCTCGTCAATGGGCATGGAAGGGACAACGGACGGCGGGAGTCTCGTCCAATTGAGCGATCATGTAGTTGGGCATAATGTCAGTTCTTCATCGCTGGATTGTCCCGGGCTTTATTCTCGTTGCCCTCCCCAATTCCTGGCGATGGGTATTCAAAAAGCAAGTCGCCTTTTGGGGCTGCGGGTGGAAGTGGAATCGGCTTGCCGCCATCGTCGATTCCATCCGGGCCGACGCTGTAGAGTAAAAAGTCCTGGGATGTTTTCCGGTAATGCAGGGGCTTGCCACTAAACTGATCGAGCGGCACCGCATCCAGATAAATTGGCACCAAATCGGCCAGATTCGTGGGATAGGTGCCTTGCTCCAGGTAAAAGGCGCGGACGGCCATGCCACACAGAAAAAGACGCAAGTAAGCCGCTGATTGAGTAAAGGCTTGTTCGAGGTCTTGTCGCATTTCCTCCTTCTTTCCCGTTATGGTGAACCAGGAATACCACAAGCGCTCACGCAGGCCGGTATAAATCATCCTACTATATGCTTCGTCTCGCGGCCAGATGTCTTGCAAGGGCTCCCGTTTAGCGTCGATTACCCGCAACGCCTCGACGACATCTCGACATTCGCTGGCGGTCAAACGATCTTTCATTCGCCGGAGATTTGTCAGGCCAAGGAACTCGCCGTGTAGGCAAGTACATCGGTCGACAGCGGAACCCCGACGCCCGTGCTCATGGCCGAGGCGGATAACCGACAAGTAAGCATTGATCGCATCCGCCGTTCTACCTTCGTGTTCTGCTAACTTCCCGTTGGCTGCTAAAGTCCAAGACAATGGAAGAAAGGATGACGCTCCTTCCAAGCGATTCGATAAATGGGTCCGCGATCCCAAGGGCACGCCACACTGACGGCTTAGGCCAAGGCGGACCAGATCCAGGACTTGCCGGTTGCTTTCGATGAAAGCGCGCAAGCTTTCGGTTGAGGCGTTGGTCCGGACGGCCGATCAGCAACTTGTTTGCTTTGACAAAATCATCGTACCCATTGGGACTTGGCAAAGGTGGAAACGCAGGCGGTGGACTGGGCTTGACCAACTCGAACACCAGCACACCCGCGACGGCGATAAAAACGAAAGCCAAGGGCCAGAGCTTTGAGAAAAAGGGGCGGTTCATCAACGTAGGACAGGCGTCCCGCCTGTCTTCCGGGTGGGGCATCCGAACTTTCGGGCGCGTTGGTGGGCTGCGGCACTCCGTGCGCGCCCACGAGACAGGCGGGACGCCTGTCCTACGTAACGTCGGTGGAAGTAGCTGGCCATGTCGTAATGATGAGGCAATACCTCATATCAGGGATGATCCTCCAACAAGCGCCTTCAAGCAATCACGTTCAAGTGATTGACAACACACACATCGCTGTCGAAACTATCTCCGATTAAGTCCCGGACAATGAAATCTCGAAACCAACTTGGAGTTATCGCTGTCTTATTGCTCTTCGGTTCACCGGCAACGCGCGTTGGCGCAGCCGACACTGTGGATTTCAACAAAGAGATCAAACCGATTCTCGAGCTGCACTGCGTTAAATGCCACGGCCTGGAAAAGCCGAAAGGCAAGTTGAGTCTGACGACGCGTGAAGCCGCGCAAAAAGGGGGCGACAATGGGCCGGCGCTGGTCCTGGGCCAACCCGATAAAAGCCGCCTCTATACCAGCACCATCCTGCCGCCGGATCACGACGACGTCATGCCGCCGAAGAAGGAAGAGAAACTCACGAAAAAGCAAACAGACCTCTTGCGCGCCTGGATTGAGCAAGGCGCGAATTGGCCGGCGGGTGCAAGGCTGGTTGCGGTGAGAAGGATCGACTTTGCCAAGGACATCCAGCCGATCCTCGAATTGAATTGTGTTGCCTGTCATCGCGACGGCCACGTGAAAGGTGGCTTGCGCCTGGACACAAAAACCGACGCCTTCAAGGGCGGGGAGGGCGGACCGGGAATCGTGCCCGGGAACCCGAAATCCAGTTCCGTTTACACTTCCACCGTTGTGCAGCCCGACGACGAAAAGTTAATGCCACCCAAAAACAAAGGCGGTCCTCTGACTAAGGACCTAACCGAACTCCTGTCGTCGTGGATCGAGCAGGGAGCCGCCTGGCCAGATGGTATCACCCTGGTTCCGCGCAAATCGGAGGAAGCTACGAGTGCTGCCAACGAAGAGCTGACCGTTGCCGAGATCCACAAAATGATTTTGGCGAAGCTGGAGGCAAAGACTGAGGCGGACATGAAACCCTACACGAATACAATTCACGGAACCCAGGTGAGCTATGCGATGCTGCCCATTCCCAGTGGCGAGTTCCTGATGGGTAGCCCGCCCAATGAACCCGGCTACAAACTCGATGAGGCACCGCAACACAAAGTGAAGATATCACCGTTCTGGATGGGAAAATATGAGGTGACCTGGAATGAATTCGAGTTGTTCATGTATCCCGATGCCGAACGCAAGCTCAAGGCCAACGTCCAGACGGACCCGTATGTCGATAAAGTTTCCGACGCGGTGGCGCGTCCCACCAGACCGTATGTCGAAATGAGTTTTGGCATGGGCAAGGATGGTTATCCGGCCATTAGCATGACCCAGCACGCCGCGAACAAGTATTGTCAATGGCTCAGCGCCAAGACCGGACATTTCTATCGCCTCCCCACGGAAGCTGAATGGGAATATGCCTGCCGGGCAGGAACCACCACGGCTTATTCGTTCGGCGATGATCCTTCGCAACTAGGCGAATACGCGTGGTACGAAAAAAACAGCGACTTCAAATATCAAAAAGTCGGCAAGAAGAAACCCAATCCTTGGGGCTTGTATGACATGCACGGGAACGTTACCGAGTGGTGCATCGACCAATACGAGCCAACTTACGAGCGATTCGCCGGTTCAATTGTCGAAGATCCCTGGATCAAATCGACCAAAGGTTATCCTCAGGCTGCGCGCGGTGGGTCG
>JBDTOW010000288.1:0-5847 GCA_039933075.1 Verrucomicrobiota bacterium
AAACGACGATCCAGATTGGTCTGCGCGACATCTGCGATAGCAGTGCCAGCCACCAAGCCCACGAACGCGAGTGCGAATATCGAAGCGGCCACGCGCCCGCCAAATATGAAGAGAGGAGACTTGCTAGACACGAACGCGTCCTTGGAGACGCTGGCCTTGATCATGTCGCGCTTGGTAAAGGGATTGAATTTCATGAATTTCTCATTGTTCCACATCGGCTACGCACCACAGGCTCGTCGTTGCGGCGCCCTGTTTGGTGCGAAAATAGAAGCGTCCATCAACAATGGCTGGCGAGGCATCGCAGGGCCAGCCGAGCGTATTGGTGGCGGCCAACTGGAACTCGTCACCCGCATTCAGCACGTAAAACTTCCCGCTACGACCGGTGAAGATGACGTGGCCCGCCGCCGCGACAGGTGCGGCGTAGAATTTGTCGTCGATCTCGGCGGACCAGACGCGCCGCCCGTTCGTGACATCGTAGCAACTGATTTGGCCTGCGTCCGAGACCGCGTAAAGCCGGTCGCGGTAAACGAGATTGTTCGCGATTCGGGCAATCTGTGCTCCGGTGGAACGGTCGATGGACCAGAGGGATTTCGCACCCTCTGTGCCGACTTCGAGAGCCATCGCGTGGTCGGATTGGGCGATGAAGATGCCTTTTGCACCGGCCTGAATCGGTGTGGTGATGGGTTCGCCAAGCGCGAAAACATCTTGACTCCAGCGCGCCGCGCCGGTCGCCGGATCGAATGCCGACAGTTTGTTGCCCGCCCAGAGCAGGAGTTGCCGAGGGTTCTCGCCAAAGAGGAGTGGCGTCGAATAGCCGCGTTCGCCGCTGGTGGAAATCGGTTCACGCCACTCCACACGACCAGTAGCCAAATCGAGCGCAACCAGAAAGGAGCTTTGCTTGGAGCGCTTGCCTTGATCGACGGAGTAGAAAACACGATGGCCCTCGATGACCGGCGAGGAGGCCAATCCCCACAAATGGTCGAGCGGACCGAGATCGTAGGTCCAGAGGACTTTTCCATTCGGAGACAAACACGCGACCATGCCGGTGGCGAAAACCACGACGATGTGGTCTCCGTCAGTCGCGGCCGTTGGCGTGGCCCAGCCGTTGTTTTCGCTGGGCGCCTTTAGTGGACCCGTCGGCAGGGGCACTTCGGTTCGCCACAATGGTTTGCCGCTGGCGCGGTCGAAACAAAGGGCGTGGGTCGCGGTGACGCTCGTTTTGCCACCGAGCGCGCTCGTGAGAAAAATCCGATCACCCCAGATGCACGGTGAACTGTTGCCTGCGCCCTCGACGTCGGCTTTCCAAGCGACGTGTTCCTCGTTCGACCATTTTATGGGAATGTGGCTGGTCTCGGAAATCCCGTCTCCATGCAGACCTCGCCAGCGCGGCCATTGCGCCGCGGCGCTCTTTTTACCCGCATTAACCGGCGCAGGCGGGACCGGGACTGCACTGATACTGTATTTTGTGGCGAGTTGCTTCTCGACCTGCTCCCGCTCCGCGTCAGGCAACGCGCGGTTGTAGAGGATGATTTCGGCGATGTCGCCCTGCCATGAGCGGTCTTTGAACTGGCGGTCTTTGCTGATTTGATTCGCCGAGACGTAGCCGGTCGCGACCATGGAGATGACCGCCAGCCGGTCTGGAAAATCCGTGGTGAGTGGGTTGACCACCCGTCCGTCCACGCGCACGACGCCCTTGCGCAAGGCGGGTGAGGCTTCGCCGGGATTGAGAATGAAGGCCGTCTTGTGAGTGCCCACGTGAAACTCTTTTCCGGTGCTGTCGCCTAGCACGAACCGCTCATTATGCTGTCCGAATGATTTCGCATCCTTGGCCACGACCCAAAACACGGTTTGAATGTTGGTCAGGCGCGCAAAGTTGAACGCCGCGTCCGAGCCGTCGAACCTAAGGACGGCGTGACCGTTCGCCGCAGCGGGAACGAGTCTCGGATTCTCGGCGCGAGTGGAGAAGCCAGCGTCGCGTTCCGCGTGATGGCTGGTGCCGCTGTAATCCTGCCAGCCGACGACCGAGCCATCCTTGCTCTGGATCCCGTCATCCGCGTGCAGCCAGAGAAGCAGTCCTTCCTTCAAGGGCGGTGGCTCGGCGGCAAATACGTGAGTGAGAACGCTCAGCCAAAGCGCCGCGACCAGCAGGCTGGCCGCGCACGAACGTGCGAGCTGGCATGAGGAGCGATGAGTTTTTTCAGGTAGCCAATGTGTCTTCATAGTTAGTGCGGGCGTGCTTGGTCCGCCCCTTCCTTCCCGGGCCGCCAGCGGAACATCACGATCTTTCCGTAGCGGTCATCTTCTTGCAGAATGATTTGCTCCCCGTCTTTTCGTTGCAGGGCCCGGATGGCGGACACGGCGTCGATGTCGCCAATGACGCCGTTCACTTCCTGGCCGGGCCGCATCTCGCCAACGAGTTCGCCGGTGGCGGCGTGGTAAACCCGATTCACCACCGGACCGCCGCGATGGAAGTAACCGACATGGATGAAGTCTCCCGCGACCGCGAAGCAGTGCGGCGTGGCGAAGATCTCGCGCCCTCCCTCAGCCCAATGCCAGAGATTCGTCCACTTCGGCGTGCGGTTCCCTGTGCTCCACTTATCGTAGCGGGCGAGAACGCGGCCGCCTTCCTTCCAGAACTTGCCATCGTGCGGATGCTCCGACGTGTAGCCGCTGAGGAACATCGTATCCGTTGCCGCAGCATACTCCATGCGGCTGACGCGATTGAACGGTGCGGGTGACGCGATGACTTGCGCGGACTCAAAGTTGTAAATTGGATTGCCGAGCGCATCAAATCCCTGGAGCGGAAACTTGCGGATGCCTTCCTTCACATCCGTCCAGATGTCACCACGCGCATCCACGAACCAGTTCCAACGTTCAGAGTGGGATTGCGGATTCGCGGGTTGGGAAAACTCGCTCGCTTCAAAAGCTCCGTCACCGTTCGCGTCGCGCCAAATCCATTCGCCTTGTTCTGGTTGACGCGGCGGGTAATTCGGCGCGCCTTTGGACGAATAATGCGACTTGGCCACCAACCCCGCCGGCACGGCGATTTCGCCATCGAAGCGGTAAATCGCCAGCGTCCCCGAATTCATGCCGACGATGAACATGTAAAGCTTGCCGTCATTGAGCCGCCGCATGAACGGAGACATCAATGCGTGACCATCGTTCGCCATCCACAGTCGCGGGTCCTCGGGATACTTCGTGGCGTCGAGCGTGTATGCCTGGAGCCGCCAGCCTTTTCCAGGCGGTTGCGCATAATCGAAGATGAAGTGTTCCTGCTTGGCGTAGATGTGCGACTCGTTCGCCGGATCGAAGTCGGCGACATCCACGAAAATGTGGTTGGTGAGTTCCCACACGAGTTTTCCCGCGGGTGTGAACTTGCGCAGCACGCACCCTTGTTCGTTAAGCGTGACGAATATACTGCCGTCCTTGTCCGCGCCCACGCCGGTGATGCCCCAGAATTTGTCCGGTTCCGCCACGCCCGGCGTGCCCGACCCGATGCCGCCGCGCGCACCAAAGGTGGACACGAGTTTCGGCGCAGCCGTCACGTCGTAGAAAAGCACCTGATGACGCGGGCCATCGTCCCCAATCATCAAACGCCCCTGCTGATCGATGGCCAGCGACGTCGGTTTCCAATCGCGCGTGTCGCCGGTGATTTCTTCCGCCAGTTTATCGCCTTCGCTGGAGAAGTGCAGAATTCTCGCCGGCTGATTCGTGTCGATGAACCAGTAGCGGCCGTCATACGACTGCCGTTGGATGTTGGCCACCACCCAAATATCCCCGACTGGCGAAATCGCCAGCGCGCCCGGTTGATGAACATTCCAACTTCGCACCAACGCACCGCTCCCGAGGTCGAGCACGAGCGCGCGATTCTCCACCGCGTCACTCACGGCCAGCCGGTTCGAGTTGGCGGCGAGATAACGCGGCGCGTTCGTGAGCACGAAGAACTTCCCCGTCTCCTTACCCTCAATTGTGAACTGCCTCACGCCCTTGCCCGCGCCAACAAAGGCGTGCGTATCGTTGACCGCGACCGACTCGCCGATGGCCTTGGCGCAGTTGCCAATGACATCGCCATTTTCGTAAATGCCCGACTCCCGATGCGCCTCATCCCAATGGCTCGCGGTAAAGACGCGCCCGTCCCTGTTCACCGCCGACGTGAACATGAAGTTCTGCACCCACTTCGTGCCCCGCCCGCCGCCGGGAAAGGTGTTGCCAAGCCATGTCGTGGATACGTCAAGTCCTGGCGTGGGCAACTCCGCGGCGCGACCGAATCCCCCGAGCGAAAGCAGGCCTACAATCAGGGCGACCCTCATATCATTTCGTAAGTGTAGGGCTTCCTTTGCTCTCGGGTCAGGTAGGTATTCGCTTGCACGTCGTCAGCGAACTGCTCTGTCTCCGGATTCCATTTGAGCTTGCGCCCCAGACGGATCGCCAGCACCCCAAGATGGCAAACGCTGACTGAGCGATGGCCGATTTCCGCATCGCAAATCGGTGCCTTCCTTGAGCGGATGCAGTCGAAGAAATTCCCCATGTGATCGTTGCTGACGTAAAGCTCGACCTTTCGCTCTGTCAACGACTCGGCGAGCAACTCCGGGCGGCTGGCTTCGATCTTTCCGCGCGTCACGAAAATCCAGCCGTCCGCGCCTGTAAACTTCACGCCGTGCTCAGGCAAGTCCTGGCTTTGCTCCTTCGCGGTGGAACCATCGAAGTTATTGCGCAGCGTGCTGATCGTCGTCTGGGTCACGCCATTCGGGTATTCATAATGGACCTCGTATTGGCTCGGCGCATCGTAGCCACCTTTGATGGGTTCGATGAGCCGCTTGCCCTCAATGCTCACCGGCCCGCTGCGTTCATAGCCTGCGCCCCACAGCGCGATGTCATGATGATGCGCGCCCCAGTCCGTCATCGTGCCGCCGGAATAGTCGAGCCAGTAGCGGAACGTGCGATGACACCGCTCCGGCACGTAATCGTGCACCGCCACCTGTCCCTGCCAGGTATTCCAATCCAGCTCCTGCGGCACCGGTGACGTGGCAAATGGCCCGCCCTGTTGGCCCACCGGCAGCACGACTTGGATGTGTTTGAGTTTGCCAAGGCGACCGTTGCGCACGAGATCGCACGCGAGGCGAAAGCGAGCATCGCTTCGCTGCTGGCTGCCGGTCTGAAAAACGCGCTTTGACTTCCGAGCCGCCGCCACAACCCGCCGTCCCTCGTCGATCGTGAGCGTTAGCGGCTTCTCGCTATACACGTCCTTTCCAGCCTTCATGGCGGCGAGATTGATGAGCGTGTGCCAGTGGTCCGGCGTCCCATTGATGATGGCGTGAACGTCGTCGCGCTCGAGCACTTTGCGGAATTCGCCGAACACCTTCGCATTGCCAAACTGCTGTGACGCCTCGCCCGCGCGCTTCGTATCCACATCACACACCGCCACGACATTGCCGAATTCGGCGGCCAGCTTCGCATCGTTTCGCCCCCTCCCGCCGCAGCCGATGAGCGCGATGCCCGGCTTGTCGTTCGGCGAAAGCGGCTTCGCGGATTCCGCCGCATCGAGCGTCCGCGTGAGGAACCACGGCGGGATCCCCGTGGCGGCGGCGGCGAAAGTGGCGCGGCGCAGGAAGTCGCGGCGTGAGGTGCGGAATAGTTTCATAGTGGCGTGGGTTTGAGTTTCAAAATGAATCCCGTTCACTTCCGTGCGGGCGGTGGCTGATAAATGCGCAGGGCGGCGATAGGTATCGCGTCGCTGCCGGAAATTACCATCGTGTGCTTCGTGTTCGGAAAACCTTGCGCCAGCGTCGCGGTGGTCTCGGTCGTCGCGTCATTCATTCCGGGAGAAATGAATTCATCCACGGGCGT
>JBDTOW010000289.1:0-5841 GCA_039933075.1 Verrucomicrobiota bacterium
AAGGGCGTTTTACAGTAATTGCCATCCATGAACGCTCCTTCCCGCCGTCCGAGACGCAATCGGCGCTACGTAATTGGAGTCGATTTCGGCACACTTTCGGGACGGGCACTTTTGGTGGACGTCGCCACCGGGAAATCAGTAGCTTCCGCCGTGCAGATGTACGCGGATGGCGTCATCGAAGGGCATTTGCCGGGTGACAGGAAACGACTGGCCCCCGATACAGCTCTGCAAAATCCGGCGGACTATCTCAAAGTCCTGTCGGTCACGATCCCGAAACTCCTTCGCGCCGCAAAGGTTCCGTCGGAGCAGGTAATCGGCCTGGGCACCGATTTTACTTCCTGCACAATGCTCCCGACAAAGGCTGACGGCGCGCCGCTTTGCTTCGACCGAAAATGGAAAAAGAATCCACACGCGTGGGTAAAACTCTGGAAGCATCACTCCGCTCAACCGGAGGCAAATCGCATCAACGAGCTGGGCCGCGAGCGCGGTGAAACATTCATCAAAACCTACGGTGGCAAGTATTCCAGCGAATGGTTTTTTTCTAAGCTTCTGGAGACGGTCAATCATTCACCGGAAGTTTATACCGCCGCCGACCGTTTCATCGAAGCCGGCGATTGGATCGTATGGCAACTCTGCGGCGCGGAAAAACGCAGCCTTTCGGCCGCCGGTTTCAAGGCAATGCGCGTTTATCCCGATGGCCAGCGCGCCTGGACTTATCCCAGCCCGGATTTTTTCAAAAAGCTCCATCCCCGGATCGAGAATGTCGTCGCCGAAAAACTCGGCGGCCAAACTCACGCGCTGGGCAGCCGGGCGGGCGGCCTGACCCTGGCGATGGCGAAACGGACGGGCTTGCGTGAAGGCACGCCAGTCGCCGTGGGGAACATCGACGCCCATGTGGCGGTACCGGCCTGCACGGTGACAACACCAGGCAAACTGGTGATGATCATCGGCACATCGACTTGCCACCTTCTGCTCGGTGAAACCACGCAGGACGTCGAAGGCATTTGTGGCGTGGTGCATGATGGAGTGGTGCCCGGTCTGTGGGGTTACGAAGCCGGCCAGGCCGGTGTGGGCGATCTCTTTGCCTGGTATGTGAAACATGGCGTGCCGGCGTATCTGCACGCGGAAGCGCGAAAAGCAGGACTAACAACCTACGAATTCCTGGAAATTCAGGCGGCGTCGCTTCAACCCGGTGAAAGTGGTTTGCTCGCCCTGGATTGGTGGAATGGAAACCGATCCGTGCTGGTCGACGCTCACCTGACCGGCCTGCTGGTGGGCGCCACCCTGGCGACAAGGCCGCACGAGATTTATCGGGCGTTGATCGAGGCCACGGCTTTCGGCACACGAAAGATTATCGAGGCATTTACCGACAAAGGCATTGCCATCGAAGAACTCTACGCCTGCGGCGGCCTGGCGCAAAAAAACGCGATGCTGATGCAGATCTATTCGGACGTCACGGGGCGCCCGATCAAAGTCGCCGAATCGGAAGAGAGCTGCGCGCTGGGGGCGGCGATGCACGCCGCCGTGGCGGCTGGGTTCTATCCCGACATCCACGCAGCGGCGAAAAAAATGGCACGCATTCGGAAAAAAGTTTACCAGCCGAATCCGCGAGTGAAAGTGCTTTACGATTGCCTGTATCGCGAGTACACGCGTTTGCACGACTTGTTCGGGCGCGACCCGGACAGCACAATGAAAGTCTTGAAACGCCTTAAAGCGGCAGCCCGCAGCGCTGGCGATTGACGTATGACTCCGCCCCGTCCATCGGAGTACGGCACGAGAAAACTCTGCTGATTCGCCCGGAGTTTTTGAACCACGCGGGCACTCTGTTCGGGGGATACCTGATGCAGTGAATATGATTATTCGCCCTGCGACGAATTCCGATCTCACAGGCATCCTGGAGATTTATAATGAGGCCGTGGTGAACACGACGGCCACCTACGATTACGAGCCCCGGACTCTCGAACATCGGGTTGCCTGGCTCGAAGATCATGTTAGAACCAACTATCCGGTCTTTGTGGCTGTCGACGATAGCGGACGAGTGACCGGCTGGAGCGCCTTGAATCGTTACCACGACCGGATGGGCTACCGTTTCACAGCCGAAAACTCGATTTACGTCGCCGCTGATCGTCGGGGAAAAGGCGTTGGAAAGCTGCTGATGCCGCCGCTAATCGAGAGCGCGGTCAAGCGCGGACTGCACGCAATTCTGGCCGGCATTGACGCGAGTAACGAACAAAGCATTCGGTTGCACGCCTCCTTCGGTTTTGAAAAAGTCGCTCATTTTAAGCAGGTCGGTTTCAAATTTGGCCGGTGGCTGGATGTAATTTATATGGAGAAACTTCTTTAGTCGAATTCGCTTTCAAGATGACACCAACAGCTTTGAAAACGCACGTGGAAACCCTTCACCCGTCCTGCAGACACCTTCTCCCTATCCGATCGGGTGGCGTGTTTAGCGTGGTAGGGACATCGCGCTGCGATGTCCCCGCCCGCGTCCAGCGGGCGGAACGAACGGTGAGGGGCGTTCGAATCCCGCCCCGAGTTACGCCGCTGAACGCGGCGCGGACGGCGCAGCGCGCCGTCCCTACCATTGCTTTCTTACTCGCTAAACATATACCGATGGGGAGAGGGAAGGGGTGAGGGGAGTAGTTCTCGATTGAAAGTGATTTGGAATTGGCAACGGGCAGTTAACCCCTTAATTGGATGGCATGAGAAAGTACGCGCACGTCATCAACATCGGGATCCAGAACACGCTGGTCTATCGGGTGAATTTTCTGTTTCGCAGTGTGTTCGGGCTAATTCCGCTCACGGCCACGATCATGTTGTGGCAGGCCATTTATGATGGCAAACCGCCCGGCGCGAAGGTTTCTGATTACACCCTGGCCCAAATGATTTCCTATTATCTGCTGGTGACAATCGTCGACGCGCTCACAGCAGTCACCGAAGACGATTGGCAGATCGCGGCGGATATCAAAGACGGCAACATCAGCCAGTTTTTGCTAAAACCGATTGATTATCTCGGTTACCGGCTCTGTCTGTTTTTGTCGAGCCGTCTTATCTACACCGCGGTTGCCTTGGTTCCCGTAAGTTTGTTTATTCTCTACCTGCATCAATATTTTGTTCTCCCGCCCGACGCGGCGACATTTGTGGGGTTTTTGATTTCGGTGGTGATGACCGGGCTTCTTCAGTTTTTCATTTCTTATACGATGGCTTTGCTCGCGTTCTGGGTCCTTGAAGTGGCCACCTTTATTTTCATTCTCTTCGCGTTCGAGTACCTCGCCGGAGGACACCTTTTTCCGCTCAACATCCTGCCGCCAGCCGTGGCGCAAGCGCTCGAGTACACGCCATTCCCATATCTGCTCTTCTTCCCGGTCAGTGTTTATCTGGGCCAACGAAGCGGCGCTGCTCTATGGCAGGGGTTGGTGATTCAGGCGGGCTGGGTGTTGTTCGCCTATGCGCTCGCGCGCTTCGTTTGGAGCCGCGGGATAAAAAAATACTCCGCCGTCGGTGGCTGACCAGATGACTCCGAAACGTTACTTCAACATTTACGTCGCGCTCTGGAAAAACTCGGTCGTGCGCGAGATGGGTTTCAAGACGAACTTCATCATGTGGATTATCGTCGAGCTCCTCTGGTTTGCGCTGCAACTCAGCTTCATGGCGGTAATCTATTCACACACCGAGCACATCGCGACATGGTCGAAGTGGGAGGTGATCATGCTGCTGGGTGCAAGTCATTTCATTCAGCAAATCTTTAGCGCCATCTTTCTTACAAATTGCACCCAACTCTCCGAATACATCCGCACCGGCAAACTGGATTTCATGCTGTTGCTGCCGATCAACACGCGCTTTATGATCTCGTTTCGCCAGGTTGACCTGGGCGGCTTTGTCAATGCCGCCGCGGCGGTTGGCGTCATGATCTACGCGGCGCGGCAACTTCACCTCGCGCTCCATCCCCTTCAGGTCCTCGGCTTTTTAGTGCTGGCGCTCGTTGGCATCCTCATCCACTACTCCTTGATGTTCTGCCTTGCCAGCGCAAGCTTCTGGACGGTGCGCTCCCAGGGGATTGTCTGGGGGTATTACAATCTATTCAACATCGCGCGTCTGCCGGACGCGGCTTTCCGCGGTTTGTTCAAAGCGTTCTTTACGTTCGTGATCCCGATGTTGCTGGTCGCGAACGTGCCGGTGAAGGTTCTCGTTAAGCCCCTGGAAGAACCGATGAAAATTCTTCTTCTGATCGCGTTGAGCCTTGTTTGCTTCGCCTTCTCCGAATGGATCTGGCGGCATTCGCTCAAGCATTACACCAGCGCGAGCTCTTGAGAGGCTCGCCACGAGGAGCGTCCTCAAACCGTCCCATCGAACGTGCAGGGCATGAACTCGTGGGCCGAGGTAGGGCGCGCCACTCCGTGCGCGCCGTCCTTTGCGCTGTGGGGAACATGGTTGCAGGCGTCGGCGCGCAGAGGACTGCCCGCCCTACCTTTCGAGGTTTCCATCTCGACGATGGCGTGGTAATGTTGGCTGCTGGTAAAAATTGAAAGCACTGATCTCAACAACGAATAATCCGACGGAACGGATCTTTCTGATCGGCCTCGAACTCAAGTCGCGAGCCGCCTGGGAAGTGCAGGATTCACTGGACGAACTAAACCAACTGGCCGCCACGGCCGGCGGTGAGGTCGTTGGGAGCGGAACTCAGAAATTGGAGGCTCCCTTTGCCGCCACGTTCATCGGCAGCGGAAAGGCGGACGAATTCGCCCGTCATTGCCGCCGCGAGCAAGTGGACACCGTTATTTTCGATGATGATCTCTCCCCGGCCCAAAGCCGCAATTTGGAACGGCTCTTCGATTGCAAAGTTCTCGATCGCACATCGCTCATCCTGGACATTTTCGCGCGGCGCGCCCGGACCCGGGAAGGAAAGTTGCAAATCGAACTGGCGCAACTTCAGCATTTGCTGCCGCGTTTAACGCGGTTCTGGGGCCATTTGTCGCGGCAGAAAGGCGGCATCGGCATGCGTGGCGACGGCGAAACTCAGTTGGAAACTGACCGCCGCCGGGTGCAGGATCGGATTAGCAAATTGTCGGAAGATTTGAAAACAGTTCGCCGTCAGCGCTCGACCCAGCGGCGGGGACGGAAGCGCAACCTGTGGCCGATCGCGTCGATCGTCGGCTACACCAATGCCGGGAAATCGACCCTTTTCAATGCCCTGACCGGGGCGGAAGTGCTGGTCGAGGACAAATTGTTCGCCACGCTTGATCCGACCACCCGCCGTTTGCGCCTGCCGGGGAATCAGAACGTTTTGCTTTCCGACACGGTCGGATTCATTCGCAAATTGCCTCATCGACTGGTCGAGGCGTTCAAGGCCACCCTCGAAGAAGTCGTTCAAGCCGACCTCCTGTTGCATGTCGTCGATGTAAGTCATGCCCAACCCGAAGAACAGATCGCCGCGGTGAACACCGTCCTCGATGAAATCGGCGCCGCGGGCAAACCAACCACCATGGTCTTCAATAAAATTGATCGGCTGGCCAACCCCGAATTATTAAATAAATACTTGGATCGGTTTCCGAACGCCGTGGGCGTGTCGGCTCAAACGCGCGAAGGATTTCCCGCGCTGCTGGACCAGTTGGGCAGTTCGCTGCGGCCAGAGCGAGAATTTGTCGAGTTATCGGTTCCCTTCGATTTCTCTTCGGTGATTGCCCGGCTTCACGAAGTGGGTCAGATTGTCGAGCGTGATTACAAGGGACATACCGCCCGATTCAAGGCGCGGATTCCGCCACATCACCACGCCGAATTTGCGGCTTATCTGGTGGGGAAATCGAAGTCGAATCGAGCCGGCGAGGCCGCCGAATGAGGCGC
>JBDTOW010000290.1:0-5832 GCA_039933075.1 Verrucomicrobiota bacterium
CGCAACAGCCCATCACCAACTATGTCAACGTGGAATCAGTGAACAAATTCGCGGCGAAAGTCGAGAAACTCGGCGGCAAAGTCTGCGTGCCCAAGACCGCTGTGCCGCAGATGGGCTACTTTGCTGTCTGCCAGGACACAGAGAACAACACGTTCGCCCTTTGGGAAGTCAACAAAAACGCAAAATAAATGTCCTGAATTCACTCGCTCATTCGTCGCATCATTGAACGAGGAAAACTCTCGACCCACCAAAAAGAAAGGAATCAAAACTATGAGCACACAAAATCAAAACGGATACATGTTGATTTTTCGCGGCACCGACTGGTACCAAGGCCTTTCACCGGAAGAAATGCAAAAGGTTGCAGACCACTGGATGGCCTGGTTCAAGCGATTGACCGATCAGGGCAAGGCCGTTGCCGGAAACCCGCTGGAGCGCGAAGGCAAAATTGTTTCCGGAAAGAATGGCAGGGTCGTAGCCGACGGTCCATTCGTCGAATCCAAAGAAACGATCGGAGGTTACTTTCTTCTCAAAGTGAACACACTCGACGAGGCGGTGGCCATCGCTCAGGAGTGTCCGGGTCTGCCCTACGGCATACGCGTGGAAGTCAGACCCGTGGCTGGCGAGTGTCCCATGGCGGAAGAGCTCCGGACTGAAGCACAGCTCGCGCAAGCTTGAGACTCGTCACTTCGTCTCCTGCAAATAAAATATTTTAACCACGAAATCGATTTAACGAAACCTGTTATGCCAAAGTACGTGGACGGATATGTCTTGCCCATACCAAAGAAAAACCTACACATCTACCGTCGCGTTGCGCAGAAAGCGGGAAAAATCTGGCGCGAGCAAGGCGCTCTCGAATACCGCGAATGCGCCGGTGACGACCTCAATGTGAAGTGGGGAGTTCCGTTCCCGCGGCAGATGAAGGTCAAGCCCGGCGAGACGGTCGTATTCGCGTGGATTGTGTTCAAGTCGCGCGCGCATCGGGATCGCGTGAACGCCAAGGTGGCGAAGGACCCGCGACTCGCGAAGATGATGAACGCGAGCGCGATGCCCTTCGACTGCAAGCGCATGGTTTACGGCGGATTCAAGGTGCTGGTGGACGCCTGACAGCCCGTTATCAACCGGAGAAAAATCCCATGTTAAAAATAATCCTCATCGCCCTGCCTGTCATCGTTGTCGTGTTTCTCATCATTGTGGCATTAAGGCCATCCGAATTCCGCGTCACACGAGCCGCCCGTGTCTCCGCCCCGCCGGCTGCCGTGTTCGCCCACGTAAACGATCTCCACAAATGGGAGGCATGGTCCCCGTGGGCGAAAATGGATCCCGCGGCGAAGAGCACGTTCGCAGGGTCGCCCGCTGGCCCCGGCGCCTCCATGGCGTGGGCGGGCAACAACAAGGTCGGCGAAGGGAGCATGACGATCACCGAGAGCCGTCCGAACGAATTGATCCGGTTCAGACTTGATTTCCTGAAACCGTTCAAAGCCTCCAACACCGCCGAATTCACCTTTAAGCCCGAAGGCAAGCAAACTGCGGTCACGTGGAGCGTGACCGGCCGGAATAATTTCATGTTCAAAGCGGTCGGCCTCTTCATGAACTGCGACAAAATGCTCGGCGGCCAATTCGAACAAGGCCTCGCGAATTTGAAATCAGTGACAGAAGTCGTGGCTGTAAAGTAAATGTGACCTGCTGAATGACGAGGACGATGAGAAATCGAAACGGGTCATGCAGGCCATGCTCCAAATGGACAAACTGGACATCAAAATGTTGAAGCAGGCCCACGACCAAACACAAGTCCAGCAAAACCACGAAACATAAATCGACAAAGGAGAAACCATGAGCAAAGTTCGAGTATTGGTCGGCACGAAGAAAGGCGCGTTCATCCTGACGGCGGATGGCAAGCGCCAGAATTGGGAAGTCAGCGGCCCGCATTTTCCGGGCTGGGAGATGTATCACCTCAAAGGTTCGCCCGTGGATCCTAATCGCATTTACGCGTCGCAGACGAGCGGCTGGTTCGGTCAGGTCATTCAGCGTTCGGATGATGGCGGTAAAACCTGGCAGATGCCCGGCGGCGAGCCAACGCCAACTCCCGGCGAAATGCCCAAAGGCGAGAGTAACAAGTTCGTGTACGCGGGTGAGGCGGGAACGCACAAGTGGTATGATGGCACGCAACACCCGTGGGAATTCAAGCGCGTTTGGCATCTTGAACCCTCGCTGACAGATCCGGACACCGTCTATGCCGGCGTTGAAGACGCGGCGATTTTCAAGACAGCGGACGGCGGCAAAACGTGGCAGGAGCTTTCCGGATTGCGCGCCGCCAAGGGCCATCTCTGGCAACCCGGTGCAGGCGGCATGTGTCTGCATACGATCCTTCTCGATCCCCGCGACGTGAACCGGATTTACATCGCCATCTCTGCGGCCGGAGCTTTCCGAACCGACGACGGTGGCAAAACCTGGCGGCCCATCAATCGCGGGCTGAAGTCACCATACGAACTTCCTGACCCGGATGCGGAAGTCGGGCATTGCGTCCACCGCATCGCCATGCACTCGTCGCGCCCGGACGTTTTATTCATGCAGAAACACTGGGACGTTTTGCGCACCGACAACGCCGGCGAGCAGTGGACAGAAGTCAGCGGAAACTTGCCCAGCGACTTCGGCTTCCCGATTGACGTCCACGCGCACGAACCGGAGACCATCTACGTCGTCCCCATCAAGAGCGACTCCGAACATTTCCCGCCGGACGGGAAGCTGCGCGTGTACCGCAGCCGGACGGGCGGAAACGAATGGGAAGCGCTGACGAAAGGCCTGCCGCAAAAGGACTGCTACGTCAACGTGCTGCGCGACGCCATGGCCGTTGATTCACTCGAATCGTGCGGCGTTTATTTCGGCACCACCGGCGGACAGGTTTACGCATCGGCCAACAGCGGTGACATATGGAATCCAATCGTCCGGGACCTTCCGGCTGTTCTGTCCGTCGAGGTCCAGACTTTGCCATGATCCGCGTTGTGCTCCCCTTCCACTTGCGGACGCTGGCGCGCGTTGACGGCGAAGTGCAGCTTGAGGTCGGGAGTCCGGCGACTCTGGGCTCGGTTCTCGATGCGCTCGAAGCACGCTATCCGGTGCTGCGCGGAACGATCCGCGACCACGTTACGCAACGGCGGCGGCCGTTCGTCAGATTCTTTGCCTGCAAAGACGACCTTTCCCATGAACCGCCGGAAACCAAATTGCCCGACGAGGTCGCCACCGGCGCGGAGCCTTTCTTGATTGTGGGAGCCATGGCGGGAGGCTAGAGCGAGAGCCAAAAGAAATTTCCAGATCGCTGGACAAGAGGAGCGTGGGGAGCGTGGGGAGCGTGGGGAGCGTGGGGAGCGTGGGGAGCGTGGGGAGCGTGGAAAGAAAGTGGAATGTGAATAACCGGTTAATAGAAAACCAATACATTTTGCTCGTGGAGCCTCCTGGTCGCAATTCACTATTGAGAGACACAACTTGGAAAGGCAAATGACGAATGGCGACCGAAGAACGAGTGCTTTGTTTCGAACGTAAACTTCTCGAAGAGCTGGGCGTGTTCCAGGGCCTTAGCCTCGAAATTGAGAAATACCTGCCGGTTGTAACCTCCGCTTCTCACGTTCTGTACCTGAACAGGAGTGATGCCGAACAGGACAAACGTTACAAACAGCTTATCCCTTACGTCCTCATTCTCTGCAATGGCAGGATATTGCGATATCGACGAGGCAAAGGCGGCCAGGAGACCCGGTTGCACGGATTGTATTCCGTCGGCATCGGCGGGCACATTTCGGAGGAAGATCACGGACTTTTTTCAAATGGCCCTGGATACCACGAGGGCATGCGGCGCGAATTGATGGAGGAGGTCGCGATTGACGAAGTGAAAGAGTCCGCGGTCGCGGTAATCAACGATGACAGCACAGAAGTTGGGTATGTGCATTTTGGAGTCGTGCATATTATGCACGTAGCCAACGAGACAATCGTGGGCCGTCGCAGCGGCATCGTAGGTCCCGAGTTTGTGCCGATTGTTGAAGCTGTAAAAGATCCGTCAAGCTACGAATCATGGTCCCGCTTTTGCCTGGAACATCTGGATGTGCTGTTATCCAAAGCCGCTGCTTCAGGCATCACGGTTCCCGAACGCGTGACGGACTGATACTTGCCTCGCCGCAAGACAAAATATTTTCATGCCGCTTGCTCGAAGTCTTTAAGCGGCACTTGCGACTGCAAGTAAGCAATCAAAGTCTCCCGTTCTTCAGGCGCTTACTGCGAAAGCGCGGTATAAAGACTCGCATCCCGTGCTCTCAATTCGGCGAAATGCCCGCCAGGCAAGAAATCACGAGAACCAGGGTCGAGTAGGAAAGCCACAAACACCATTCGCAGTTCCCGGCTGTGGGTTGCGTTGGTATCTTGAGGCTCGCGATACATCTCGCGGTCAATTCGCATGCCGAACAGCCCAATCTCATCGCGGATGACGCTGGCCATCGGATCGGGCGAGGTGTTGGTGAAATCTTCAAGCATCGAAGGAAGATTGCCAGCCCGTCACTGGCACTACCAACCGGACATCGAAGATTGGATCAAAAGGGAGATTGACGACAATGGCGGGACGCTCCTTGCGGATCTCATCGCCTTGCTGGGGATCGAAGTTAACCATCCACAGTTCGCCGCGCTGCGGTGAAGGGGAGCTAGCCGGCATGATCGAACGTTTCAGGAATCACCTCCTCCGGGTGTTCGTTGTAGTATCGCGCCAGCCACCGCGTTTCTTTCAGCAAGGCCTTTCTTCTTCCTTCGGGAGTCATGGCCAGAAAGCGCAACTGTGGCGCGAGCGCTTCTTCAATCGCTGCATCACCGGCTGTTTTGATGCTCCCCAGATTCACTTCACGCTTCAAAGCCCGCGTGACCGCGTCCTTCAAGGAAACGCCCTCGCGGACCGCTTTCAACTTGGCCTTTTTGAAGACTGCATCAGGGATTTCAAGTGTCGTTCGCATCAAAGCATGTTCGCAGAAAGGTGTGTCCGGTCAAGCCGTGGCGTTGCCCCACACGCGGTCGAGGAAGCGTTGGATTTTGGCCTCGAAGCGCGGGATGAGCGACCGCACTGTCTCCATCTGCGCTGCCTCCGCGTCCAGCTCCGCCACGATCCGACGTTGCTCATCAAGGGTGACAGAGGGATTTCGGTTGGGCCGCAACGTGAGGGCCAAAGGCCCGTTGCCATCCCAGCCTGGGCCAACGGCCTTGGTCTCGTAGTAAACAAGATCAAAAGGGCCGAAGGCCCGTTCCATCGTTCAATCCCACACAAAAGCCTCGTCGTATTCCACACCGTATTTTTTCAGGAACATCCGAAATTCATCCTGAAACGTTCGGGTGCGGTGGTGATTCTCCTGGTCGTCAATGTAGGCCTTCAATGCGTCCAGGTCGGACGGGCCGACGGAAAAACATCCGTAGCCACGTTGCCACGAGAAGGCCGCGAGTTCGGGTGATTGCGTTTTCAGCCATTTCGACGACGAAGTTTTCAAGGTCTCCACCAAGTTCGCGATGGTGATGGTTCGCGAAAGACGAATGGCGAGATGGACGTGGTCGGCCACACCGCCGACGCGATACGCCTCGCATCCCGCGTTGCGTGCGACCGTGGCGAGATACGCGTGGAGTTTGGGTCGTGTGTCCGGATCGAGGAATGGGCGGCGTTCCTTCGTACTGAAGATGACGTGGATGACGACGAGGCTCAGGGATAGCGGCATGGCGATGGGTCGCGAGGGCCGAGGACCCTCGCTGGGATGGGGCGGGCCGTTGGCCCTTGAGATTGTTTGTGACCGATTACCTGGGGCGATGCCCCAGGCTGGC
>JBDTOW010000291.1:0-5826 GCA_039933075.1 Verrucomicrobiota bacterium
TGCTTCGTCTCTCAAAAAGTTGATTTAATCAGATCTACAATAATCCTATGACGAGACCAGCCGGTACCAATAAATTGCCCAACCAACAAAGCCGAGATCCCGCGGCCTTCACTTTGATCGAACTGCTGGTTGTCATCGCGATCATCGCGATCCTTGCCAGTATGTTGCTCCCGGCGCTCGCCCGCGCAAAATCAACCGCTCTGCGTACGAAATGCGTCAATAATCAGCATCAGATCGGAATCGCGTTTCACCTCTACACGGATGACAATAACGAGTCTTATCCGGTCCACGATGGCTGGGGTTCCACCGGCGGCAAGTACTGGACCAACGCGAACGTGGCGGGCAATGCCGGCTCCTATGGCGGCCGGGTAGCCGAGACGAATCGACCGCTCAATAAATATATTAATGCCGTGGAAGTCTTCCATTGTCCAGCCGATCGGGGAGACGCCTTGAACCCGCAAGTCAAGACTTGCTACACCGGTTGGGGAAACAGCTATCTCGTGGAATGGGTCGGCGACAACTTCCGCGTCAAGCATGTTACCGCCGATTCACTAGCTGCTCGTGGCACCCCGGCAGCCACACCGATCAAGACAGCGGAGGTCAGCCGGAGCCCGGCGAACAAGGTCATCCAAGGCGATTGGCCATGGCACGCGAACCGCAGCATCGTCGACAAGCGCAGTGAGTGGCATAATTTCAAGGGAAGGCGTTATGAGATCATGCTCTTCGGCGATGGCCACGTCGAGAACTACCGCTTCCCGAAAGAAATGGATAACTGGATCACCACGACGCCCGATCCGAGCTTCAAATGGTGGTAAACGCATCAGAGCCACGTTCAGGTCAGCCGATTTTGCAGGAGGTCATAAGTGCGAAGCTTTGGGAGTCATGAGTAAAATATTAACAGACCGTTTTCTCTGGAAGGGACTCTCATTCTTACCACTTGCTCTGCCTCTTTGCATCGCAGTTGATTACGTCCAGGCGGCTGAACCAGCCCAGGCGGCCGTCGTCTCCGCGGCACAGCGCCAGGTCGATTTCGCGCGCGACGTCCAACCGATCTTTATCAAACGATGTTACGAATGCCACGGCCCTGACAAACAGAAGAATGACCTTCGTTTGGACCGCAAACAGGATGCATTTCGGGGCGGTAAATCCGGCAAGCCACTCCTGGTTCCCGGCCAGAGTTCCGCGAGCGAGCTCATCGCGCGGGTGACCTCGCGAGACCCGGACGAAGTGATGCCGTCCAAAGGCGACCGCTTGACCGACGACCAAATTGCCATGCTGCGCGCATGGATCGATCAAGGCGCTGTTTGGCCTGATGAGAAACCCCACTGGGCGTTCATCAAACCGACTCGGTCCTCGCTCCCCGCCGTGGAGAATCGCAAGTGGGCGAGAAATGAGATCGATTATTTCATTCTCGCGCGATTGGAAAAGGAACAACTCTCGCCCTCAGTCGAAGCGGGTCGAGCGACATTGATCCGTCGATTAACTCTGGATTTGACCGGTCTGCCTCCGACGCCTCAGGAGGTCGAGCGGTTCAACCTGGACCGCAGTTCGAATGCATACGAAAAGCTTGTCGATCGCTTGCTGGCGTCGCCGCATTACGGCGAGCACATTGCGCGCGGTTGGCTTGACCTCGCGCGTTACGCCGACTCCAACGGCTACCAGGTGGACCTGGCGCGTTCGATTTGGCCTTATCGCCAATGGGTCATCAACGCCTTCAACAAGAACCTGCCGTTCGATCGATTCACCATCGACCAGCTCGCCGGCGACCTCCTGCCCAACCCAACCCCCGAACAAAAAATTGCCACCGGCTTCAATCGAAACACCAAGATCAACGACGAAGGCGGCGGCGATGACGAGGAATATCGGACCAAAGCCGTGAAGGATCGGGTCGCAACGACGGCAACCGCCTGGCTCGGTCTCACGATGGCCTGCGCGGAGTGTCATACGCATAAGTACGATCCGATTACTCACGACGATTACTACCGCTTCTACAGTTTCTTCAACAGCACCACGGATCGCGGCAATACCAGCCTCGAACCCACCGTCCCTGTTCCCGCGCCGTCGACGAGCACTGAACTTGGATACGTTCACTCCCGAATCTCGAAGCTGAAGCAGGAACTCGTTTCCGTGGAAAAGAAGTTGCCCGCCGAACAAAAAGCGTGGGAACGACGCATGGCCGGCAAGGCCAGCGTGTGGACGCCGCTCCATCTTACCAACGCGATTTCCAGCGGGGGCTCGACCTACACAAATTTGCCTGACCATTCGGTCCTCGCGACGGGCGTCAATCCCATCTACGACACCATCACCATTGAGGCGGAGACCGGTCTGACCGGCATAACTGCAGTTCTCCTCGAAGTTCTGCCTGATCCGAGCCTGCCGAAGAATGGTCCCGGCCGCTGGGGTCAAACCGGCAACTTCATTCTCGACGAGTTTGCGGCGTGGGCGGCGCCGAACTCCGGTGGAGCAACCCAGTCCACGAACCTTGTTTTCGCGAAGGCCACCGCCGATTGGGAGCAACAATATTACCGGGCGGAACACGCGATCGATCGCAATCCAAAAACGGGTTGGGCCATCGGGCCGAAGTTTGGCCAGCGGCATTTCCTGATCGCTGAACTGAAGGATACCGCCGGTTTCGCGGGTGGATCGAAGCTCGGCTTCCGTTTTGACCATTACCACGGCAATAGCCACACGGTCGGACGCATGCGAATCTCGGTTACAACCGAAAAAGATCCCGCCGCGCTTTGGCCTTTGACACCGGAGATCGCGCAACTGCTCGCAATCCCTTCCGGACATCGCACCCGAGATCAGGAACAACAAATCGCCGCGCATTACCGTGGCGCCTCGCCGGCGGTTCGCCGGATCGAAGGGCAATTGTTCCGCTTGAGCCAGCGCGAAACCGAACTTGCAAGCGCGAAATATTCGACGCTCGTGATGCAAGAACGCGCTGAACCACGCCAGACTTTCATCCAGGTCCGCGGAAACTTTCTGGAGAAAGGACATGAAGTGAGAGCGGGAGTGCCGGCGTTTTTGCCGCCGCTTTCCGGAGACGAGCCGGCGAACCGCCTCGCGCTCGCGCGATGGCTGGTAAATCCGGAGAATCCGCTGACGGCGCGCGTCACCGTAAATCGTTTATGGGAACGATTCTTCGGCACCGGCATCGTGAAGACCAGCGAAGACTTCGGCCGGCAGGGCGAAGCGCCGTCGCATCCAGAGTTACTCGATTGGCTGGCGACGGAATTCATTCGCACCGGTTGGGATGTGAAGGCGATGCAAAAACTCATCGTCATGTCCGCCACCTACCGCCAGAGCGCGACCGTGGATGAACGACGTCTGGAAAAGGACCCGTTCAATCGACTGCTTGCGCACGGACCGCGCTTTCGCATGGACGCCGAGATGATTCGTGATCAGGCGCTCGGAGTGAGCGGCCTGTTGAATCCGGAGATTGGGGGACCGAGCGTGTACCCCGTGCAAGTTGCCAACCTCTGGAAGGAACTTGGCTTCCTCCGGCCGGAAATCGGCATGGACGAGTGGCCAACGAGCGAGGGACCGAATCTTTACCGCCGCGGCATGTATACGTTTTGGCGGCGCGTTTGTACTTATCCGGCCTTCTCGACATTTGACGCGCCGAGCCGCGAAGTTTGCCTCTCGCGGCGGCCGCGCACGAACACCCCGCTCCAGGCGCTCGCCAGTCTGAACGAACCGACGCTGCTCGAAGCGGCGCGCGTCCTGGGCCAGCGCATCATGCTTCACGCAAGTCCTACCGTTTCTGGCCAGATCGAATATGCGTTTCGATTGTGCCTGGCCCGAACGCCGACGAAGCAGGAGCGCCGGCGATTAATCCAATTCTACGAAGAACAATGGAAAAGTTTCGAGCGCGATCCGAACGCTGCTGCGACCTTGATCCGGGTCGGTGCCGCCAGTCAGCCAGCGAACCTTGATGCCCGGCGACTCGCCGCGTGGATGATGGTCGCGAATGTGTTGTTAAATTTGGATGAGACGATTACGAAAGGATAGCGTGAGCCAAAGGAACGCGGGTTTGCAATCAGGGTTTCCGAAAAAGATGACGATATGTATGGGACTGATTCAACCGTGCCTTTGGAACTCAAGACCACTTGTTCGGAAGTCCCACCCTTGAAAGCTTGTCATTACCCACATCGTTCATCAGCCCCGCTTGAATCCCAAAGGGATTCCATCGTTCAGCCCAGGGTTGCTCGTCCGCGAGCTACCCTGGGTTTGGCCCCAACCAATTCTTCTTCAACCCTAAAAGGGTTGTGTCACGAACCCGCATTGTATCCGGTGCTCCAACCCTTTCAGGGTTTGACAATCTCCCCACACTATTCCGGGATTTTCAAACAGGCTCTAACCTCAGGCGCCGATTGGAAATTCGCACGCAGTCCGTGAACTTATGCAAACCAACTCTTTACACCCTCTGGTCGCAGAACGATTGCGCCTGACCACCCGCCGGCGGTTTCTGCAACAATGCGGCACCAGCATGGGCGCGCTGGCACTGGCTTCGCTCTTCAATGAAAACCTCTTCGCCGCGGAAGCCAAATCCGTCAGCTTCGCCGGTCCAACATCGATTGGCCCACATTTCGCGCCGAAGGCGAAGAACATCATTTACCTCTTCATGTCCGGCGGTCCGTCGCATCTCGATCTGTTCGATTACAAACCGGAGTTGATCAAACGGAGCGGCGAGAAGACACCCGAGGAACTGGTTAAAAACATTCGCCTCGCCCAGATCGGCAAGGAGGCGAAGCTGCTGGGAACGAGCTACAAGTTCGCCCAGCACGGCAAATCTGGCGTCTGGTTGTCGGAACTGCTGCCGCACCTGGCGACGATCGTGGATGACGTTGCATTCGTGCAAGGTTTCTACTCCGAGGCATTCAACCACGATCCCGCGACGATTTTTATGAACACCGGGGCGCAGCTTGCTGGCCGCCCCGCCATGGGCGCCTGGTTCAGCTACGGTCTCGGCAGCGAGAATAAGGACTTGCCCGCGTTCGTGGTGCTGATGACCGGGACGGGCCAGCCGCTCACCGTCAACGCCTGGGGCAGCGGCTTCCTGCCGACGATGCACCAGGGCGTGCAGTTGCGCTCGCAAAGCGACCCGGTCCTCTTCGTCAACAACCCGCCCGGCGTGAGCGCGGAGCGACGACGCCAATCTCTGGACGCGATTCGCGATCTGAACCAGATCCGCTACGACGCGTTGCGGGATCCGGAAATTCAGACGCGCATCGCCGCGTACGAGCTGGCGTATCGGATGCAGACCAGCGTTCCCGATGTGATGGATATATCGAAGGAACCGGCCCATATACAGGAGCGTTATGGCACCACGCCCGGCCGGGCGTCATTCGCGAACAACTGCCTGCTTGCGCGCCGTCTGGTCGAGCGCGGAGTGCGCTTCGTGCAGCTCTACCACCGTGGCTGGGACCACCATGGCGGCCCGGACGGGAACCTCGTGTTCGATTTAAAGAAGCGTTGCCTCGAGACCGACCAGGCCTGTGCCGCGCTCATCAATGATCTAAAAGAGCGTGGGCTGTTGGATTCGACACTCATCGTTTGGGGCGGCGAATTTGGCCGCACGCCGATGATGCAAGGATCCCTCAAGCCGGACCAGATCGGGCGCGACCACCATCCCCACGGTTATACCGTCTGGCTGGCGGGCGGCGGGATTAAAGGCGGAATCGTCCACGGCAAAACCGACGACTTCGGTTTCTACGCGGTCGAAGACAAAGTGCACGTGCACGATCTTCACGCGACGATCCTCCGTCTGTTTGGCTTGGAGCACACGAAACTGACGTACCGATTTCAGGGCCGCGACTATCG
>JBDTOW010000292.1:0-5823 GCA_039933075.1 Verrucomicrobiota bacterium
GTTTCGGCGAAAGAATCCGAACAATGACTGGGAACGGAGGATTAACGAACCGGGCTTTTGGCAGAAAATGTCGGATCCGAATTTTATCAGTGACGAGGAAATCTGGGCGTTGCGTTACAAGCTGCGCCGGGAGCTGATTGAATTCGCCCGCCGGCGCCTTTTGATTCAAGGGCAGCGTTTGACTCAGGGGGATTTCATTGCGTTCGATCAACTTCTGAATATGGATGCGTTGACGATCGGTTTCGCCCGCCGATTTGCCACCTACAAGCGCGCTCCGCTGGTATTCCAGCGATTCGAAAACATGGTGAAGCTGGTCACGGACAAGGAACGGCCCATCCAATTCCTCTTCGCGGGTAAAGCCCATCCGCGCGATGATGAAGGCAAGCGCTACATTCAACACATTATTCACCTTTGTAAATTCACCGAGTTAAAGGGGCACCTGGTGTTCATCGAGAACTACGACATGCACGTGGCTCGCCAGATGATTTCTGGTTGTGATGTATGGTTGAACAACCCCCGCCGGCCCCTCGAGGCATCCGGAACCAGCGGCCAAAAAGCCGGCTGCCACGGCTGTCTGAATCTCAGCATCCTCGATGGCTGGTGGCGCGAAGGTTACGACGGAACCAACGGCTTCGCCATCGGCGACGATTCCCATCCTGACTCCGTTGAACTTCAGGACCAGCGCGACAGCGAGAATCTTTATCGTGTTTTGACGGAGGAAGTCATTCCTTGCTTTTATTCCCGCGATGCGAACGGGCTGCCGCGTCAATGGATTCAGAAGATCCGCCGCGCCATGGTGACACTGGTATCACAATTCAGTACCTGGCGGATGGTTCAGGAATACACCCAAAAGTACTATGCCAAATGTTAGCTCGTTGCACGATCACCAACAACACGGGCGCGACTTCCTTGATTGATTTGGCTCCAAACACTTCACGCCGGCTCTATCGCGCTCTCGCGGAGTAACATGGTTTAGAATCGCGGGCAGCCTAGTAGTGTCAGACACTGTGTCAGACACCATTAAAACGATTTCGCTCCGCACCCTGCTCCGCGAGCCGCTCAAGGTGAAACGCATGAGCCGCGCTGGCCACTCAGTCCAAGTCACGGATAATGGCCACCCTTTGTGGGTTATTCAACCACGGGCGAGCGCTTTCGCGCTCCCCCGCGTTGATTAATTGCCGCGGATTCAAAAGTTTGACTCTTCCGAGAGGCCTCCGAGGTTTGGGGTTGCGGTTAGTCCACGCGACGCATACAGCGAGGGAAAGCCTTGCTGACAGCCGTGACTGGCCCGGGTATAGTACAGGGCATGAGTTCCGACGCGCTCGAAATGAAAGATGGCGCGCGCGCGGAGTATCACGCACGCTGGGAAGCGGTGTAACGGTCAAAGCCCAGGAACTTGCGGCCATGACCGACAAGCGAGCGTGCACTTGCTCCTCCTCGAAAAAAGGCGTCGTTAAGCGGACGGCTCTTTCTTGTCAACTCGAGGCTTGCGCGGGGTGCGTTCCTTCTTCGATTCGACGTTGGCCTCAACCGCTTTCTGTGAAGCCGCTTCCTTGCCTCGTGGGGCGGCAGGCTCCTCAGCTTTCGGCAATGGAGTGGTGCTCTCGACCTTCACCTTGAGGGTGGTAGTTATGTCCGCGTGCAAACGCAGTTGGACTTCGTGGTCGCCCAAAGTGCGAATTGGATGCGCGAGATGAATCTTCTTTTTGTCGAGGACGGCGTCAAATTGATGTTTCACTTCATCGGCGATGCTTCCCGAAGTAACCGATCCAAACATCTTGCCGTCGTCGCCCGTCTTGACCTTGATGACAACCGTCAGTTTGGAAAGGCTCTTGGATAATTCCGTCATCGTGGTCAACTCGTGCGTTTCGCGCTCGCCGCGGCGCTGGCGGAGCGCGTCCAAACGGCGCTTGTTGGCAGCGGTCACCGGAATGGCCAGGCCCTGCGGAAGCAAATAATTCCGCGCGTATCCGGCAGCCACTTTGACCTGGTCGGATTCACCACCCAAGCCGACGATGTTGTGAGTGAGGATGACTTCGGTTTTTGCCATAAGAATTAGTAAAAGTTGACGTTACACTGAAACTTTTTCGAAAAACAGGTCCGCTTCGGGAGATCGTCGACGAATCGAAACGAACTAAAACGGAACGTCGTCCTCCTCGGGAGAAGCGGCGGCATCTGGCGGCGAGGTTTCGCTTCCACTACCGGCGGACTGGGGTTGAGGGCTTTTAGACGGAAAGGGCGCGCCACCGCCTTCGGCGGACTTGTTAAAATCCAAAAACTGGAACGTTTCCATCACGACGCCGAGCCGGCTGCGTTTCTGGTTTGTCTGTTTATCATCCCAGGTGTCCAGTTTCAACCGGCCTTCGATCATGATTGGCCGGCCTTTTTTCATATATTGACCCAGGGTTTCAGCCTGGCGTCCAAATGCATCAACATCGACAAACGTCACCTCTTCCTTGGTTTCTCCCGTTTCGGTTTTCCAAGTGCGGTTAATGGCCAGCCCAATCTTGGCGATGGCAGTGCCTTTCGGCGTGTACCGCAGTTCAGGGTCGCGGGTAAGATTGCCAATCAGGATGACTTTGTTGAAGTTGGCCATACGTAAATCTATTTGGCGGCCGCCTTTGGCGCGGGCGCATGGGTGAAGAGAACGCGGAAAATCTCTTCGTTCAACGCAAAGCGGGCGCGCAACTGATTAACGGCCTCCGGCCCGCTTTCGAAGATCACGTTGACGTAGTAGCCCGATGTGTGCTTTCGGTTGGCAACGCGCATAAACGATCGTTTGTCCATCTTCTGCACCGTTTCCACTTTACCGCCAGCGGAGACGATGTCCGCCGAGATTTTATCTACCATCTCTTTGACGCTGTCTTCCTTGCCCGCCGTGCTTAGTATGAATAGTCCTTCGTATCGTTTCACTGAAGATCCTTTGTTTCCGTATTCTTGATTAATCCGTTAAACTTTGTCATTGCCATCTCTATCCCGGCGGTGAGCCAGCATTCCACTTGTTCGGTTGCCCGCGCGAGCACACGCTCCAGAAGTTTGAGTTCTTCCGCCGTAAAACGACCCAGCACATAGTCCTTAATCTGCCGTTCCCCACTAGCTTGACGTCCGATACCCAGACGCAAACGCGCGTAATCGCGGGAGCCAAGCTGGAGCTCGATCGATTCCAGCCCATGATGGCCACCACTGCTGCCTTTGCCTCGCAGCCGGATCTCGCCCAATGGCAGGTCCGCGTCATCCACCAAAAGCAGAACGCGACTTTTCGGGATCCGAAAGTACTCCACGATCGCCCGGACTGCTTCGCCACTGAGATTCATATAGGTCTGTGGCTGGCCTAACAACACCTGGCTGCCCAACACGGTCGCGCGGGCGATTCTGGAGTTGAACTTTTTTTCAAGTTCCCAGACTGCCTGCCATCGCCGCGCCAAATAATCTGCTAAAAGAAAACCAGCATTGTGCCGCGTCTTCTTGTAGTCTGCGCCCGGATTTCCCAAGCCGACGATAAGATAGCGATTCTCCACAGGCGGGCTGTGCTTTCAAACGGGACTGGCGATTCAGAGCGCACTTGGGCCGCCTCGGGCATTGCAAAACAATTTTCAAACGAGTCCGATGAAATCCACAAGGAGCTACTTCTTTTTCTCGGCCTTCTTTTCCCCGCCTTTATCGGGCGCCTTTTCAGCCGGTTTCTCGGCTCCCTTCGCCGGCGGAGCTCCCTTGGCCGCCGGACCTGCCTTGGTTCCCGGAGCTGCACCTTCCACCGATTCTTCCGTCTTTTCTTTAATTACCTCTACTTCAGCCACCCCAGTGCCAGCTGCGGATTCGGCCGCAGCTTCCTCTGCTTCAGTCACCGGCGCCGCCACAGCGAGGACGGGGATATTCTTGTCCCCGATAATCTCAACGCCTGCGGGAACTGGAATTTCTCCGATGTGAATCGCCTGTCCAATCTCGAGGTTACTCACGTCCACAATTAACACTTCCGGCAAATCTTTGGGTAACGCACGGACTTTGACCTTGAAAAGGACATGTTCGAGGACCCCGCCGCTGGTTTTGACGCCAACCGCTTCGCCTGATGCTTCCACGGGCACTGTGATGGTTACTTTTTCATCCTCCGCGACTTCATGCAGGTCGATATGCAGAACTTTTCCACTCAACACATGGTGTTGGACCTCTTGCACCAGGGCTAACCGCTTGGGGCGGGAGTCGTCCGCAACGGACAAATCCACGAGGACATTCTCGGAAACGGAGTTGTGGATGAGATTTTCCAAATCCTTCAGCGTCACTTCCAAGGTCTGCGGTTTGCTCTTGCGACCATAGATTACCGCCGGCACACGGCCGGAAGCGCGCAATTTTTTGACTGCGCTACCCCTGGTCAGGGTGCGCGGATAAGCGGTCAACGATACGGATTTCATTGTCTTTAACTCCTGAGGTGCGGAAGTTCCGCGCCCGTTCAACTGGTACGGCCACCCTTAAATTCAAACAGCGAAGTTACCGACGAATTGCTATGAATTCGTTTGATCGCTTCGCCCAAAAGTCCAGCGACTGACAGGGTAGTAATCTTTATCCCGCTGATTTCAGGGCGCAAAACACTATCAGTCGTGATTAGTTCGTCAATATTTGATTTTTGCAGCCGTTCAATTCCCAAATCGTTAAGGAGCGCGTGGGAAACACAGGCATAAATTTTCTTGGCGCCCTTGCGCCGAAGCAATTTCGCGGCGGTCGTCAGCGTGCCCGCCGTCTCGGTCAGATCATCCACCATCAAAATCGTTTTGCCGCGAATCTCGCCAATTACCGTCATCGACTCGATCTCATTGGCGTTCTTTCGCCGCTTCGCAACGATGGCCAGGCCCGCTTCGAGAACCTGCGAATAGGCGTGCGCCATTTTCAACCCGCCCACATCCGGACTCACCACGACCAAATTGGGCAGCTCTTTTTTCTTGAGATAGTCGTACATCACCGGCGCGGCATAAAGATGGTCGACCGGGATGTCGAAAAAGCCCTGAATCTGCTGGGCGTGCAGATCCATTGTCAGGATTCGATTCGCACCCGCCGCGACAAGAAGGTTCGCCACCAGTTTCGCCGTGATCGGGACGCGCGGCTGGTCTTTTCTGTCTTGCCGGGCATAACCGTAAAACGGCAGCACGGCAGTAATCCGTGACGCGCTGGCCCGCCGCAGAGCATCCATCATGATGAACATCTCCATCAGATTATGGTTGGTCGGGGGAGAGGTTGACTGAACCAAAAAGACATCTTCACCGCGCACATTCTCTTCGATCTTGACGAAGGTCTCGCCATCCGGAAACGCGCTCACGGTGCATTTGCCCAGTTCGAGGCCGATGGAAGCCGTGATCGCGTTCGCCAGCGGAGGATTCGAAGTTCCGCAGAAAATTTTCACAACGCTTCTGATTTTTCAGTAACCATAAAATGAAAAACCACCGCCACAGGTGGAGTTACGGAATCAAATTGTGCCCGGACTGTAACAATGGATTCCGCTGGCGCAAGTGCAAACTCGACGTTCGCTCCCTCGGACGGTGGGATCCCTGAAAATGAGTGCGCCCGCGAAGGTGTTGGTCTATATGGGCAGCCAGCTCGCCAGATCGGTAGAAGCTTCTACGACCACCAACCGCCCTGCTGGCCCCGTTAGATTGAAGCCGAACCTGCGCCGTTGAAGCCAAAGCCCGGCCCAAAGTTCGGAATGTCGGCGAACTATTGCTTTCTCAGGCGATAGAATTGGCCCTGCCCGAATTGGCATTCGTAACCGTGAATTGGGTGGCGATCACCACAGGCGGCTGGGTCGAATCAATCCAGGTCACGGGCGGAGTTAAGTTG
>JBDTOW010000293.1:0-5814 GCA_039933075.1 Verrucomicrobiota bacterium
TTGTGGAAGGTTCCGCACCGTTGTTTAGCCAGGCCAGAGACTTATCCACGTCGAGCGTGATCTGTGCCGGTACACGGGTTGGATTATAATAACCAAGACGCTCAATAAATTTTCCATCTCTCGGAGATGTACTGTGTGCCACTACAATATGGTAAAAAGGCGATTTTTTTCTACCGTGACGTTGTAAACGAATTCTTACTGCCATAAATAGTTAATCGATTGTAACGGCGATTTTACCACAATTTTTAACGCCCGCCTGATCATGGCGTCCCAAAAAGGAAGGGTGAGACTAGACATGGTTCATCGGGTTGGCAAGTCCCGTTTTTAGGCTTTTCGGGTGAGTAAATGCCCGACTGAAGACACCGCTCTGGAAGTGTCTTAAGTCTTAGTCTTTATTCATAATCGTAATCTAAATCGGTCAGGGAAGGCATTATGGTTAAGAGCAAGATTAAGGCACTGGCGCCGCTCTCATCAGCTTGACTCCGGCCATGGAAGCGTCCATCAAGCTTGCGCCCACGACGGAAAAAGATTGTGCTTCATGTCTGGGAATGCAACGGATCGTGGACATGTACACCGATGATAACCTGGAATTCGAATTCGCTGCCAAAGACAGTGAAGGCGGTCGCCGGTCCAGTCCGCACCTGTCGGACAAGCTGCTCCGCTTCGATGATTTTGGGAAGAAGACGCGGCTGATCTTCACGCGATTCACAAGTCCCGATGGCGCATCGCGCTCGGTGGAGACCTTTGTCAACGAGTTCTGGACAGCTAAACAGCGCGCCGCCAGCCGGCTTCAGGAGATTTCGTACCGTGCCTGCTTTAAGCCACAACTGCCGCGCTTTTTTATTGAACTTCTGACGCACCGGGGTGCCACCGTTTACGACCCATTCATGGGACGCGGCACCACATTAATCGAGGCCGCGCTGCTCGGTCGCGTTCCGTTCGGCTGCGATATCAATCCGCTGAGCGCCGTGTTGACGCGGCCTCGCCTGAATCCGCCAACGGCCCGCCAAATCGAAGATCGGCTCCGGGAGATCCCGTTTGATCAGCCAGATGAATTCCCGGAGGACCTGTTGGTTTTCTATCATCCGGAAACCTTGCGGCAGATCGCTGCTTTAAGAAAATATTTAATCCAACTCCGCGAGGCTGATTCGCTCGATCCGATCGATGATTGGATATGCGTCGTCGCCCTCAACCGTCTCACCGGGCATTCACCGGGTTTCTTTTCCGTTTACACCATGCCTCCGAACCAGGCGGTCTCGGTCAAATCCCAGCGAAAGATCAACGCCCGTCGCAATCAAACACCGTCGCGAAGAGATGTGCCGGCGATCCTCTTGAAAAAAAGCCGCCAACTGCTCAGTGATTGCACGCCGGCAACGCGAAAGACTGTCGCCAGCGTCGCCGGCCGCGCCCTGCTTTTGACGCAGCCCGCCGCGGCGACGCCGCAAATTCCCGACGACAGCGTGGATCTGGTAGTTACTTCGCCGCCATTTTTGGATGTTGTGGATTACGCGGGGGACAATTGGTTGCGCTGCTGGTTCCTCGGGATCGATCCCAAATCAGTAAAGCTGACCGTTCCCAAGAAACTGGATCAATGGACGACAGCGATGGCCGAGGTTTTCCAGGAATTGCACCGGGTTTTGATCCCGGGCGGCCACGTTGCGTTCGAGGTTGGCGAAGTGCGGGGCGGCACAATTAAGCTCGAAGAAGTGGTGCTTCCTGCCGGTGTCGCCGCAGGTCTCACGCCGCGGTTGGTTCTAATCAACGATCAAAAATTCACCAAGACTGCAAACTGCTGGGGCGTCGACAATAATTTCAAAGGCACGAACACGAATCGCATCGTTGTTTTCCACAAAGCCGAGTAGCGCCGGAACGGCTGGAAGTAGCGCATTTAGAGAAATTTTGCAGCCAGCGAGGGCTATCCCGGAAAGGCGCCCCTCTCTGGACTGCGGCGGCACGACGCCGCTTTTCCTGCACGCCCCTCTAACAATGGAAATTCTCGAAATGGAGGACATTCTCGCCTTTTTCCAGCGTGCAGCCAAAAGCGGTAACATGTTCCCCCAGTCCAAACATACCCGCCCGCTTCTTGGACTGCGGCGGCACGACGCTGTTAGATTTTGGAAATTGGCGAAGATTTGACAGTTCTTCGCTCCGCTTTACATTCCGCAAGTTATGGCAAAACGGTCACCAGCTCCGGCAATCCGTCTGCGCGGAGTGCGGCACAATAATCTAAAAAATTTCGATCTCGATCTGCCGCTCGGCAAGTTGATCGTGGTCACGGGTTTGAGCGGCTCGGGGAAGAGTTCCTTCGCATTCGACACTCTTTTTGCGGAAGGTCAGCGACGCTATATCGAGACCTTCTCGCCCTACGCCCGGCAGTTCTTCGATCGCATGGACAAACCGCAGGTGGACCGGATTGAAGGCATACCGCCGGCTATTGCGATTGAACAGCGCAATACGGTCAAGACCACCCGGTCCACGGTTGGGACCATGACCGAGATTTGCGATTACATGAAGGTGCTGTGGCCGCACATCGCGCAGCTCTACTGCCGGCAGTGCGGGCAGCTCGTTCGCAAAGATTCGCCACAGCAAATTTGGGAATCCATGACTTCCGGGTCAAACCTGACGAAAGAGGGGAATCGGCAGTCAGCTTCGCCAGCGATCCCGACTGAAGTCCTCGTGGCGTTCACCCTGCCGTTGGCCGAGAAGATCTCGATCGAGGAATCCCTGGCGCTCATTGCCAAGCAAGGATATCAGCGCCTCCTGGTCGAATCTCGAACTGTTTCCACGCTGGTTGCGGCGGGTTTTGGGCGGGACTACACGCTAAACGAGGCATTCGAGCCGCTGAGCAAAGTTGAAACGACAGAACACGAAGGGCTCGAAATCATTCGCGTCGATGAGGCAATCGGGAGGCTGCGCGAGCTCAAACCCGCGTCGATCAGGATCGTCCAGGACCGGCTCAAGCTGACGGCCGCCAACCGCGCCCGCTTTATCGAAGCCTGCGAGCAGGCCTACCATTTTGGCAAAGGCAAACTCGCGATTTATCGGATGGAGCCTGAAGCAGCCGCGCCCCGATTTTTTTCGGATCGCTTTCACTGCGCCCAGTGTGATCTCGAATATCGCGAACCTTCGCCCGGCTTGTTCAGTTTTAACAATCCGGTCGGCGCCTGTCCAACTTGCCGCGGGTTTGGCAGGACGATCACGATCGACTACGACCGCGCCATCCCGGACCGCACCAAGACGCTGGTCGAAGGCGCCGTCAGACCGTGGCAAACCGGCCATGGCCTGGAAAGCCAGGCAGACTTGCTGACCTTTTGCAAGGCCCGCAAGGTGCCAATCAAAGTGCCATTTGAGGCGCTGCCGAAGAAGTTGCAGGAATGGGTCATTAACGGCGATCTCGATTATGGCAAGGATTCGGACCACGAATGGCCGCGCGCATGGTATGGCGTCAAAGGCTATTTCCGCTGGTTGGAATCCAAGGCGTATAAGATGCACGTCCGGGTTTTGCTCTCTCGCTACCGGGCCTACCAGACTTGCCCGGACTGCAAAGGAAAACGTTTTCAACCGGAGGCCCTCCTGTTTCGTATCGATTCCCCTGGCGCAAATTGCGCACCTCACTCCAACCTCGGATTATCTCTGGCCGATTTTTATCAGCTCGCAATCCGGGATGCGCTGGCTTTCATCGAAGAACTGCCAATCAAACGCAATCTCGGTCCGACCGAGCCGATCGCCCTGGTCCTGAGCGAGATTCGATCACGACTGGCTTATCTCATCGACGTTGGCTTGGGTTATCTCACGCTCGATCGGCCGACGCGCTCGCTCTCGGGCGGTGAGACGGAACGGGTGAACCTGACCACCTGCCTTGGCACACGGCTGGTGAACACTCTGTTCGTGCTCGACGAGCCGACCGTTGGCTTGCACCCGCGCGATACGGTGCGGCTGATCCGGATCCTCCACTGTCTGCGAGATGCTGGAAATACAGTGTTGGTGGTCGAGCACGAGCCAAGCGTGATGCGCGCTGCCGACCAGATCGTTGATCTCGGCCCTGGACAAGGTGAAGCCGGCGGTCACGTCGTGTTTGAAGGACCAGTTTCCGAGATTGCAAAATGCGCTGCATCACTGACTGGAAAATATCTGGCCGGCAAACGGCGCATCGAAATTCCGCGGCGACGGGTGGTCGAACTTTCCAGTCACCCGCACAAACTCTCTCTCCACCGCATCAGTTTTCATAACCTTCGTGGACTTGACGTCGAAATTCCTTTGGGCCGATTTGTTTGCGTGACGGGTGTCAGCGGTTCCGGGAAAACCACTCTCGTTCGTGAGGTTCTTCACTCAACGCTCGAAGACAGGCTGAAATACCAGGCATCGAATCGGACGGTTCCAGCCGTGGAAGAGAGCTCTGAAATAGAAGCGCCCGACTCCATGCCGGCGACTCACGGTGGTCCAACCCTCTCGGGTTGGGAACAATTAAGCCGCGTGGTGCTGGTAGATCAATCCGCGCTCGGCAAAACTCCGCGATCCAACCCGGCCGTTTATATCGGTGCGTTCGATGCTATTCGCGAGCTCTTCGCGCAAACCGATCTGGCTCGCCAGCGCGGGTTGAAAGCCAGCGCTTTCAGTTTCAATTCCCGCGAAGGCCAGTGCGAACGCTGTCGCGGAGCCGGGTTTGAAAAAATCGAAATGCAATTTCTGAGCGACATTTTCATCCGCTGCCCGGATTGCAACGGCCGGCGTTACCGCCCGCATATCCTCGAAGTTAAAGTAAGCGGGCGTTCGGCCGGCGCGACGATATCGGAAAAGGCCACATCCTTGTCCTGGAGCGTCGCGGATCTCCTTGAGGCGACCGTTGACGACACGATCGTTTTCCTGCTGGGATTTGGCGATTCCCGACCGGCGCGACAAGCGGTGCAGAGTCTGAAGCTTTTGCGGGAAGTTGGCCTTGGTTATCTGCGCTTGGGCCAACCGATCAATACTCTGTCCGGCGGCGAATGCCAGCGGCTAAAACTCGTGAGCTATTTGGCGGAGTTCACGCAAGCCAGCCAGGACGATCAGAAGCCAACATTATTTCTTTTCGATGAGCCCACGACTGGCCTTCATTTCGAAGATGTCCGCGTCCTGCTGCAAGTATTCCAACGGCTCGTTGACGCCGGGCACTCGCTCGTGGTGATCGAACACAACCTCGACGTAATCAAATGCGCCGATTGGGTGATCGATCTTGGGCCGGACGCCGGCGATGAAGGCGGCCAAATTGTCGCTCAAGGCACGCCGGAAGAAATTTCAGCCTGTGCGGGAAGCCACACTGGCCGTGCGCTGCGCGAAGCCGGCCTGCTTTGAATTGTTAGCCAGTAACGCTGGTGCGTTCTGGTTGTTGATGGTACTCCACGGGCCGTTGTCGACCGAGGCGCGCTCCTCGTCGAAGCCGTGCGGGCAGCTATCGGATTCTGCTTGACGTCCGCTGCTGCAACCAGGCGAGGTCAGGACTATTCGGCGCGGCGGTGTAGAAGCCCTGGTGAGCATAGCTCGCAAGACAGCCGCAATATCGGTTGTGGTACGTCGTACGCTCATCCCGCCATTTGTGAAACTCCGAATGTCCATCCGCGAACGAGATGCTGGACGCTCCGCTATGGAAATTCGCCGGAAAAGATATCAATTGCGCAGCCGGTCCCTGGCGCTCGCAGTCGACCACGAACTGGCCATCATCGATGCTGTCTGGATGCTCATCGAGGAAAACCCAAAGTTGGCTTGGAGACGGACTAACGATCTCGTCGGACTTTTTGTAAACCCTCCAGCCATCTCCGAAAGGAAGCTGGCCTTGCT
>JBDTOW010000294.1:0-5806 GCA_039933075.1 Verrucomicrobiota bacterium
AGAATCCCTTGAACTTGATTCCGACGCGCGCCAGCCTGCTCGTCCGTTTGAAAAACTGCGAGGACCAGGAGAGTTGGGATGAGTTTTATGACATTTATTCCGATCTAATCTTCCGCGTGGCTCTCTTGGCAGGACTGAGCCATACCGAGGCGCAAGAAGTCCTTCAGGAAACCATGATTCGGCTCGCCAAACAAATGCAGTCGTTTGAGTATGATCCCACCCGGTCCTTTAAGGGCTGGCTCGTGCACGAGGCGAATTATCGAATCAAAGATCAATTCAGGAAGCGGCATCCGGAGCGCCAAGCCGCTGGTCGCAGAGCTGGCGATACCTCCCGGACTGCGACTATCGATCGGATACCTGATCCGGCCGGTTTCAAAGTGGATGATGTGTGGGAGAAAGAATGGCAGACGAATCTTTTGAATAAGGCAATTGAAAGAGTGAAAAGCCAGGTTACTGCCAGACAGTTCCAGATGTTTGATCTTTACGTCACCAAACAATGGCCCGTGCAAAAAGTCGCCAAGGTTCTGGGGGTTAACATTGCGCGAGTCTATCTGGCAAAGCACCGAGTTTCAGTTTTGATTAAGTCAGAAATCAAAAAATTGGAGAAGAAAGAATCCGAGTGGCAAGTTTAAGCTTATTGCGTTGGCGCCCGAATCGAATTTGAACAAAACGATTGCGGCGGTTCCCGAACATCTACACCTGAAGATTCGATCCGAAACATTATGAAAACGTCAACGATACAGCGATCATTAATCGCCCTTCTGACATTAGGCATCTTGAGCCTCGTGAACATTTCCGCGCCCGCCTCAGAATATCATTCTCTGAAGGAAATCCCGGTCGGCGGCGCGGGCGGATTTGATTACCTTACCGTTGACCCAGCGGCTCGCCGCCTTTATGTCTCCCATGGCACCAAAGTTGTGGTAATTGACCTGGAGAAGGATGCAGTCGTTGGCGAAATCGCGGATACTCCGGGAATCCACGGCATGGCTATCGCGCCGGGGCTTCAGCGCGGGTTCACCAGCAACGGCCGGGAAGCCAAGGCCAGCATCTTTGATCCAGGAACCTTGAAAACTCTCTCCAAGGTCGAAACCGGTCCGAACCCCGATTCGATTCTTTACGAACCGGATCGACAGGAAGTTTATACCTTTAATGGCCGAGGGAATAATGCCACGGTTTTTGAGGCGAAGACCGGCAAGGTCGTGGCGACCATTCCATTATCGGGGAAACCGGAAGCCGCAGCCGCTGATTCATCGGCGGGGCGTGTGTATTGCAACATCGAAAATAAAAATGAAATCGCCGTCATTGATACTAAAACACACCAAGTATTGAATACCTGGCCTATCGCACCAGGGAAGGAAGCTTCAGGAATGGCATTTGATGCCGAACATCATCGGCTTTTCATCGGTTGCCACAATAAATTGATGGAAATGATTGATAGCACCAACGGCAAGGTAGTCGCGACTGTTCCAATAGGCGATGGCGTTGATGGCAACGCATTTGATCCCGCTACCCAGCTTGCCTTCAGCTCGAACGGGGAAGGAACGGTCACCATCGCCCATGAAGATTCGCCGGACAAACTCACTGTGGTGCAAACCCTGAAAACCCAGCGTGGGGCTCGGACTATCGCGCTCGACCCGAAGACGCACAACATTTATCTGGCCGCGGGAGCGGGAGATACGTTCAAGGTCCTGATCTACGGAAAATAAAAACCGACGAGTCGATGCTCACGATAGCAGCATTTCTGAAAATCTCCTGGGTTGATGCTCCAGATTGAGTTCACCCGCTTGAATCAGAAATGGATCATCGTTGCGCTCGTCCTGCTGGCGGGTTGTGTGCGCTATCAGCCGCGGCCCATTTTGCCGACGGAGACAGCGGCGAACCTGGAAGCCCGCACGCTCGACACGCCGGCCTTCAAAGAATTTCTGGATAAGAATCTGCAACGCCAATTTGAGAGCTGGCCGCCAAAATCCTGGGACTTTGAACTACTTAACCTCGCCGCCCTTTATTACCATCCCAGTCTTGATGTGGCTCGAGCCCAATGGCAGGTGACCGTTGGGGGCAACAAGACCGCTGCTGCCCGACCCAATCCGATTCTCAGCGCGGTGCCCGGCTACAATATCAGCGCGACTCATGGCGTCAGTCCTTGGTTCCCGGCGGTTACTCTCGAAGTTCCCATCGAAACAGGCGGCAAGCGCGCCCATCGACGGGCGCAGGCACAACATCTGTCCGAATCGGCCCGCTTGAATATTCTCGTCACCGCGTTGCAGGTGCGGAGCAATCTGCGGTCAAGTTTGATTGATTTGACCGCCGCCCGGGAGCGGGAAAGACTCTTGCAAAATCAGAAATCCATTCAGGACAAAATTCTCCAGTCGCTCGAACAACAATTGCAAGCCGGCGCAGTTTCCAGTTCTGAATTGACGTTGGTGCGGATTAGCTGGGATAAAATCCGGCTCGACCTGAGCGACGCCCACCAGCAAAGCGCCGATGCCCTGGTCCGTGCAGCGGGTGCAATTGGAGTTTCGGTGAAGGCTCTCGACGGCCTTGGTCTAGCGTACGATCTTTCCGCCCGGCCGCCAGGTGTATCTGACCTGATGTCAGTCGAAGTGCGGAGACAGGCGTTGCAAAGTCGCGCCGATATTTTGGCCGCCCTGGCCGAATACGCCGCGAGTCAATCGGCGCTGCAATTGGAAATCGCGAAACAGTATCCTGATGTTCATCTCGGCCCCGGCTATCAATTTGATCAAGGCGACCATAAATTCTCCCTGGCCCTGACCGCGGAAGTGCCGTTGCTGAATCAAAATCAAGGCCCCATTTCCCAGGCGGAGTCCCGGCGAACGGAAGCGGCGGCCCGGTTCAATGCGTTACAATCGAAAGTCATCACTGAAGTTGATCGCGCTTTGGCAATGTACCGCGTCTCGCAAGAGAATTTGTCCACGCTGGATTCGCTGGCGGAGTCGCAAAAGAAGCGGACCGAGTCCATGGAAGCTCAATTGAAAGCTGGAGCTGCGGATCAACTGGACTTGATGAATTCCCAAAGTGAACTCAATCTGAATGAATTGCTCCAACTGAGTGCCCGAGTGAAACTGCAGCAATCTTTTGGCGCGCTGGAAGATGCTCTACAACGGCCGATTGATTCGCCGCAACCGCTGCTGATTGAACAAGGGCAAAGGCCATAGAAATGCGGGAGAACAATACGTGAAACGAGTGATTTTTGTCATCGTTCTGCTCGGTGCGCTAATCGGCGCGGGCATCCTTTGGATGCGAGGCCGGGGCGGTGATGCCAAGCAGGTCGAAGAGAAGCCTGCGTCGGAGGAATCGCACATTAACCATGACGAGAAGGGGCGGGTGGTGGTCAAGATGGATGATGAGACCCAGGGGAATATGGGACTGCTTGTGGCAAAGCCAGCCGCTGCTCAACTGAGTTCGGAACTAAAAGGTTATGGCCGGGTGCTCGATCCGGCTCCTTTGGCAGCCCTGATGACTGAATTGGCCTCCTCTCAGGCCGCCTACTTCGCTTCGAGCAACGAGCTTGCCCGCCTGAAATCGTTGGCGGGCCAGGGCAACGCTTCGGAGCGGGCTTTGCAAACCGCGCAAGCCGCGGCGCTGCGCGATCAATTGGCGATCCGTTCGACAAAGGACCGGATGGCCTTGTCCTGGGGCAGGGGCGTGGCGGAGCAAAACGATTTGCCTGGCTTTATCCAGGCGCTAATTTCCCAAAATGCGGCTCTCGTCAGAATTGACTTGCCGGCCGGTGAGACTTTGCCAGCGCCACCTCCGGGCGCGCGAATCTCCACAATGTCCGGCAATTCCGTCGAGGTGGAGTTTCTCGGAACGGCTTCGAACGTCGACCCGCAGACTCTGGGCCGGGGATTTATCTTTGTGCTCAAACCCAATAGGTTATCGCTTCTGCCGGGAGAGGCGATCACCGGTTATATTCGCGTTTCCGGAGAACCATTGGTCGGCGTAATCATTCCGAGCCAGGCCGTCATTCGAACGGAGGGGGCGGGCTGGGTCTATCTCATGAATAGTGGGAGTGACGCTTTTACTCGAACAGCAGTTGCTTTGGATCACCCCGCTGATGGAGGTTGGTTCGTTACCAAAGATGTGACAACCAACGATTATGTTGTGGTCACAGGCGCCCAGACTCTGCTCTCCGAAGAGTTGAAAGCCTCGCTTAAGCCGGACTAAACCAGACCGCGCGCATGCTCAACCGCATCGTCCGTTTTTCATTACGGTTCCGCGGCGTCGTCATTGCATTGTCGTGTGTTCTTGTCGGCTACGGACTTTACGTGGCAGCCCATGCGAAGCTCGATGTCTTTCCCAATTTCGTTCCGCCGCAGGTCGTGGTGCAAACCGAAGCGCCCGGTCTCTCGCCCGAACAAGTCGAAGAGCTGGTGACACGCCCGGTTGAAAACACCATTAACGGTTTGGGTAACATGGCGTCCTTGCGCTCCGAATCCATCCCCGGATTGTCGGTAATCACCGCAGTCTTCAAGGAGGGAACGGATATCTTTATCGCTCGGCAGATGTTGGCCGAAAAGCTGGGCGAAACAGCGGGAGAACTGCCAGTCGGGGTGAAGACACCCGTGATGTCACCGCTTACTTCGGCCACCATGGATTTACTGAAGATCGGCCTTGTCTCTGAGAAACTCTCGCCCATGGAGTTGCGAACCCTCGCCGACTGGACAATTAAACCCCGGTTGCTCTCCGTGCCGGGGGTAGCCCGCTGCATGGTTTTTGGCGGCGAGGTGCGGCAACTTCAGATTCAAGTCAATCCCGACCGTTTGATGGCTTATGGTCTTTCAATCTCGGACGTCCTGGCGGCGGCGCGAGTCTCGACTGGAGTGATCGGAGCAGGGTTTGTGGAAAACGCCAACCAGCGCATCCTGATCCAAACCGAGGGGCAATCCCTGACGCCGGGAGTTCTGGGTGAAGTGGTCGTGTCACATCGCGAGGGGCAAAGCGTGCGGCTCAAGGATGTGGCGCGAGTTCAAGAGGGGCCGGAGCCGAAATTTGGCGATGCGCTCATTCAGGGCCAGCCTGGCGTACTGATGGCGACAGCCAGCCAATATGGCGCGAACACCATGGAAGTCACGCTGGCGGTGGAAGCAGCCCTGGATGAAATGAAACCGATGTTCGAAAAGGAAGGGGTGAAATTGTATCCGCGCTTGCACCGGCCGGCTACCTTTATCGAGACCTCGCTCAAGAATATCAAACACTCCCTTTACCTCGGCGCCGTGTTGGTGGCCGTCGTTCTATTTCTATTTCTTGGTCATTTCCGCACAGCGTTTATTTCACTTACGGCTATTCCCCTTTCTTTGCTCACCGCCATCATTCTGCTCGAGAAGTTCGGCGTGACACTGAACACCATCACGCTGGGTGGTCTGGCCATCGCCATTGGTGAAGTGGTGGACGATGCAATCATCGATGTTGAAAACATCTTCCGCCGCTTGCGCGAGAACCAGACCTTGCCCCGGCCCCGCCGCGTCTTTCCCGTGGTGCTCGAAGCCTCGTTGGAAGTCCGGAGCGCAGTGGTCTATGCTACGTTCATCGTGGCGCTGGTTTTCCTGCCGGTACTGACATTGACTGGCTTGCAGGGGAGTTTCTTTGCCCCGCTAGCCCTGAGTTATATCCTCGCCATCATGGCCTCACTAGGCGTTGCGCTAACAGTTACTCCGGCACTCTCCCTGGTCTTTTTCGCCAAGGGGGTGAAAAGTGCTTCGGAAGGGCGCCTGCAGACGTGGTTGAAATCGGGCTATGGAAGAACCCTCAACTTTTTCGCCCGCGGGCCGCGAGCAATCATGGT
>JBDTOW010000295.1:0-5804 GCA_039933075.1 Verrucomicrobiota bacterium
GTGATCGCTTTGCTTTCCGCCGGCAGGATGCCGGCAGCACGCTAAACAAATACTCGCACACAGCCGCGCTCCGCAAATGAGAATTGCTGCATCTCGCCTCTTGTCCATCGAGGATGAAGTTCGGCGAGGCTGAGTTCCTGGAGATTCACCAAAGCCCAAAACTTCCATCCGCATCCCAAATCTGAGAGCCGCGATAAACCCGCATCAAGCGAATATCTTTCCAGGCTGCGGAGCCGTCGAGACGGCCCACGTTGCCTCCGCGCGCACCGATGCTGGCGGGAGTCTGTTGGTAAGCCTCGGGGTGTTGCTCGAAATAGGTTTCTTCCCGAATGACCGGGCCCCGCGCGGTGTGCGGGGCAAGAATGCGCTGAAAACTGTAGGCGTATACGTTCAAGTCGGCCACGAGCGTCAAGGTCGAATCGTCGGTGGCTTTCTGCGGTGAAATCCACGTGTTCGTCTGGCCGCTCACCGGCGGCCAAGGCGTGTTCGAGTGGCCTCCCAGGTAGTGGTAGCCGATGGCGATGCCGTAATCCACCTGAACACGCCAATCTTTTTCTTTCTCAAATGACCGTGCCAAATTCGGACAGTCGAGTACTCTCAACGGGCTGGCGTACTTTAGAATGTTCGTCTTGGTGATACTGGAAAGAATCGGCGTGTGCGTGTCATTGGTGTTGAGATTGTCGGTCTCGCCCCGCGGCAAAATCTGGTCGTTGTCGCCAGCGTAGAGATGAGTAGCAAGGATGAATTGGCGGATGTTGCTCAAACAAACCGCGCGCCGGGCGCGTTCCTTGGCACTGCTCAGGGCAGGCAGCAGAAGCGAGGCGAGGATGGCAATGATCGCAATCACTACCAGAAGTTCGATCAGGGTGAAGCCGTTAAGTCGGGTAGGCGCTGAGGAACCTGTCAATGATGTTCCGGCGAAGGGGATCTTGGATCCGCGACTCCCGGCGCGGTCGCGGATGCCGCCACGAACATCCCATGAATTCTCACGAACGGAATTCCTGTTAACTCGCAAAAAGCGGATCTGTTGTTGATGCTGTCCATTCGATCTCATCGGTGAATCCTTCGTCGATATGTGTGCTCCGGCCTACCTCCGTTCCTCCGCTCTGAAGAATCGCCGCGGTGCGTTCAGACCCGTGGGATCGTCCAGACGGAGTTGGCCATTAGTCAGCACAAACGGTTGCGCGAGCCGGGTCCAATTGGAAGCTCCGAGGGTCAAATCAAATGTGGCGAACACGTCGATGTTGGTTACTCGATTCGCGTCGACCGGTGATGTGTCCTCGTTCACGATCAGGAGCCGGAAGCCGCCATTGTCCGCAGCCAGCGAAGGAAGGAGCTTGAGTGGCGGCAGAGCTTTGGGCGCGACATCGAAGCATGCTGCCTCGGTCGTGCTTCGAACATAGATGCGGCCGTTGCTGATGGCCGGGATGTTCCAGCATTTACCCGCAACCGCTTTGAACCGATCAACCTCGGTATAAGCCGATGGATCAGGTTTCACGAGCACCAGGTCGCCGGGCTCGGTCAGCATCAGCACCAGTTCGTTCACGAATAACACGCTGCCGTAACCAACACCGCCCTGTTGCCACATCTCGGTCCCCGTGGCGAGTTCGATGCATCTCAGCGAGGTCAACGAATGACCGTAGATTCCGTAGAGGTATCCGTCATGGTGCACCGGAGTAGCCCAGTGATTCATGCTTGCTCCGGGAGTTCGCCAGACTTCGGTCGCGACGAGCTTTGAGGCGGTGCCGGCGATGCGCACGGCGCCCGCTCCGACACCATAAGCCGCCGAACAATAGACAACGTCACCACCGACCACCGGCGAAGCAGCCGTCGAAACGCTATAGGCAAATGGGTAACGCCAAAGCAGCGCGCCGGTCTCCGGCGTCACTGACACCAGGCCGGATTGGGCAAAGAAGATAATCTGCGTCACGCCCGCGATGGTCGCCGCGACCGGGCTGGACTGTGTCATCGGATCGTTCTGACTTTTCCAGGCTTCACTGCCGTCTTGCTTTCGCAGGGCCAGCAAACGCTGGTTCGGGGCATTGCAATTCATGAAAATGAGATCACCGACGATCAACGGTGAGGCCGCGTTCTGCCACGGAATGACGTTGCCCCCGTACTCGGCAACGAGATCTTTGCTCCAGACCTCTTGACCGGTAGTTGCGTCCAGGGAGACCATCCGCAGGTAGGAAGTCAAAACGTAGACTCGGTCGCCGTCCACCGTTGGCGTGGAACGCGGGCCGTCGTCGGATCCGACCCCACCGTTCGGATAACTCGCTTTGCCCAGCGGCGTCGCCCAAAGTTCCTGCCCCGTGTCAGCGTTCAACGCGATGCAAATCTCCTGGTCCCCGCTGCCCACACGGCGGTGGACCTGAGTGAAAGCTTTGCCTGAAGCGATGGCGAACGAACTCAGGGCGGGGTCCAAAGGTGCTTTCCAAACCAGGCGCGGTGCTTCTGCTGACCAGTTCGTGCGGATCGTTTCCGTCGAAGTGCCGTCATGACTCGGGCCGCGATATTGCGGCCAGTCACCCGCGCGGAGACGCGATGCCATCAGAGCGATGGCCGAATGAAGTAACAGCGCTTGGAATTGCAAAAAAAATCTTCGATTCATACACAGCTTAAAGTCGCTTGATTTTTGCTGTCGTCAACCATCCTCAGAACTAAGTGGTTTATTTCACCCTGATCACCGCAAACGCAGGATGTACGGATTGGATCTCGGTCCGGGGATTGCCCTGGGGTGGGCCCCACTGCCTTTGAATTAAGGAATTGCCGATAGCGAATCTTCTCCTTCTCTCCGCGAGGAACGAGCGGGGAGAGGGTTGGGGAGAGGGGAATCTTCAATAAAAACGCTCCTCCTCTCCCCGGCCCTCTCCTCCATCCGATGGAAGAGAGGGAGAAGTCTCCGGCTTCTCCGCCCTGTCTTTTCTTAATTCAACGCCAGTGGGGGTTGGCCCTCACCGCCTGATCGATTTTTGATGATTTCCTGTCCGGTTTTCCCGCGGCCGGGTAATGAATATACGAGTGAAGAGCAGGACTGACCGTGAGCTTTTGGGCGAATACGTCGAACGCGATACGCAGGCGGCGTTCGCCGAGCTCGTCCGCCGCTATATCGATCTTGTCTATTCGGTGGCGATCCGCATGGTGATGAATCGGCAACACGCCGAGGATGTCACGCAGGCCGTCTTCGTCGTATTGGCGTGCCAGGCTCGACAGCTTACTGAGCGTCCAGTCCTCTCGGGTTGGCTTCATCGAACCACGCAAAACCTCGCGGCCAAGATTGTCCGCACCGAAGTCCGCCGTCGCGCACGCGAACAGGAGGCCGCCACGATGCAACTCGATACGCCCGGAACCGAACCCGCCTGGGAACAGATTGCTCCGTTCCTCGACGACGCGATCAGCCAACTGAGCGATACGGATCGCGACGCACTGACGCTGCGTTTCTTCGAGCGCAAGACCGCCCGCGATCTCGGCGAACGGCTGGGCCTGAGCGAGGAAGCGGCGCAAAAGCGCGTGACGCGCGCCCTCGAACGGCTGCGCAGCGTGTTCGCAAAGCATGGGCTGCTCATTCCGTCGACCGCGCTGGCCGGGGCGATCTCGCTCCAGGCAGTACAAGCCGCGCCGGTTGGACTCGCGGCAACGGTCATCGCGTCGATTTCCGTCGCGGCCACCACCGGCACTTCAACCCTCGGAATTCTAAAACTTATGGCCTCGACGAAACTCAAAGTATGTCTCGCTTCGCTGGTAGCGGCGGGTATGGCTGGCACCATCGTTCTTCAACACCAAACCAACGATAAACTCCAATCAGAACTCGCGTCACTCCAATCGCAATTGGCGGAAGCAAAATCAGCTCCCGCTCCCGTGATGCAGGGAGACACGGATGAACTCGCCCGGCTACGTGCTGAACATTCCGAATTGCTGCGGTTGCGAGGTGAGGCCGGCAGGCTCCGTCAAAACCAGGCCGAAGTCGCGCGCCTGGAATCTGACAACGCCCGACTGCGTGCGAGCCAGCAATCAAGTCGCGAGCCGCTCCCGGAGCAAGTCGATGAAGCAAGCGAGGTCTTTAAGACTATTGGAATCGCTCGCATGAATTACGTCACTGGCTGGTTCTATGCCTTCATTAGCTTCGCCCAAAAAAACGGCCTCAAGATACCGGAAACATTCGAACAGGCAGCGGAATTTTACCCGGACAAGTGGGCTTCCGTCATGTCGGCATTCGATCAAAACAAGTTCGAGATCGTTTATCGAGGTTCGCTCGAGGACATCTCCGAAACGGCTCGGACGATCATTGTCCGCGAGAAGGCGCCGTTTGCGAATCCCAGCAAAACGGGATATTTGAGGACATACCTTTTCGCGGATGGACACAGCGAAATCCACTCCTCGCCGGATGGAAACTTTGAGGCCTGGGAAAAAGATCGCCTGGCGGCTACGCCTCACCCCTGAAGACGGAGCTCGCGATCAGTGGTGAGATCTCAGGGCTTACGGCGTTGCAAGGGATCCCAGAATTCGGAGTTGACGAGGCCTTTCGCTGAACCGGAAGCTGGATCCACGGGTGGATTGATCTGTTTATCCTTGCGCGCTTCGGAGTGGCCATCATTGAACACAACTACGCCGGTATTCAAGTGACGGAGCCATTCGATGCCTTCAAAACCTTTGCTTGAGCTGGCCTTTTGGTCCATGCACGAAGTCGGCCACCAAAGGCTGCTGCTCCAAAAACCATCCGCTTTCGGCATGGCATCACCGATGAGAAGATTCTGCGCCGGACTGATCATAGCGGTTCGTTTGAACCATGGTTTGGTCGCAAAGTTTACTCCCGCAACACTCAGGTTGTCACCGCCGTCATAAGGATGAATGCCCAGAAAGTAGGCGTTGTAGCCATAACCAACCAGATGGCAGTCGAATTTCCATACCCACTTTACTCCGTTGTCCAAGCGCCTTCCCTTGATGGCGGGGCAGTGGAACAAATTGCTGGCGTTATTCCCATAGCTGACAATTGTTGTTCCCCACCAGTTGGTAAGCGAGCGGTTCGCGTCATCGGTGTTCAGCCCGGTGTTGCGATGTCCTGGAAAGACATCATTACTGTCATCCGTGTAAAGCTGCATAAAAAGGCCAATCTGCTTTAGATTGTTCAAACACTTAATGCGGTCCGCTTTGGACTTTGCCTTGGAAAGAGCCGGCAAGAGCATGCTGGCGAGAATCGCGATGATCGCGATGACGACCAACAGTTCAATCAAAGTAAAACCGAGCCAGGGAAAAAAATACTTCCGGTCGGAACCGAAGCGAACAACTTGCTTTGTTTGCATACAAGAATTGGTTTATGGAAGTGCAGGATTTCCATAAATTCTTACCACCGATTCGCGCCACTTCAAGGAAAACATAAGGTAATATTGTAACGCAATTTCTCCCAGTCTCAAGTCTATTCAGGTGCAGCGAAAGTCGCTGGTCCGAGGCATGAGTCGCTGACTTGATAGCAATTTTCATTTTTGGCCGCCGGTGGCACCAAGAACCAGCTAAAGCCGGGACTCCGAACTCTTTTGAGCGGCAGTCGATCGGGTTCGGAGTCCCGTGGGCAGGGATACCTCCAAAATCCGGACGTGAATCGAGGCCGTGAAACCATTGGAGGTAGGGACGTGCGCTGCGCCGTCCGCGCCGCGTGCAGCGGCGTAACCGTTCCGCCCGCCGCTGCGCGGGCGGAGACATCGCGGCGCGATATCCCTACCCAATTCAGGTTCAGGGAGAGCTTCAACCTCCCAGATCGGACGCGCATCGGAGCCATGAACCGGAGCGCGGATGCCCACATCCGCGTT
>JBDTOW010000296.1:0-5795 GCA_039933075.1 Verrucomicrobiota bacterium
CCGGCGAACTATTGCTGCGCTTGAAAAACAAATGCTGGCAATGAGTAAGTAAACGAAAGAACTAGATATGAAACTCCTGATGAATTGCTTCGAATGGCGTGTCCGCGTCGCCTTTACCTTTTGCCTGATTACGCCAATTGCTCTGCTGGCGGCAGACGCCGGCTCAAAAAGCAAACCGGTCCTGCTTTATAGTCGATATTACAACGCCGAAGGCGAAAATCGTTACTTGCCAGACGGACACCCATTATCGGTGGATTGCGGTGGGCTTACTACACTGGAAATTTACTGCTGCTCGACGCGAAACACCTTGCGAAACCGCGCGGCATGGGAACGAATGATTTATCGCAGAAACCGCTCAAGGGAACGCGTGACCAGGCGGGCGTGCTCCTCGCGACGGCCGAGCCGGGCAAAGGCCGCGTGGTTGTCGTGACGGATTCAGGATGGATCGCCGACTTTGCCTTCAGCGAAGAGGGCGTCGGAGGAGTGTCCATCAAAGACCAGGATAACTGGGAGATCTTCCGGCGCCTGGCACGCTGGGCGGCAGGCCTTCCTGCACCTGGGAAAACTGCAAAGTAGATTTCATGGCGAAAATCATTTCGACGCGTTGCGGGAGATCCATCACCTCACGAAAACCGAGCACAAAGCACTATGACTCCACACCTATCGCCGCAAAGTTCGCGCCTCGTCCTTTGGCTAAAGCGTCTGGTGATGGGCGGATTTGCTTTCCTGATCGTCATCGCGCTCGCCGGAGCTGTTTTCCAGCGGACGGCCAGTCTCGCGACCGAACGGCGGTTTCCCGTCCCGGGCCGCTTAGTTGATGTTGGAGGACATCGGTTGCATATCAACACTCGGGGAAAGCAGGGTCCCTCCGTGGTGGTCGAAGATGGCTTGATGGGAGCTTCCTTTTATTGGGATTCTATCGGAGATAAGATCGCCGCTTTCACTCAAGTGACCACCTACGACCGAGCGGGCCTTGGGTGGAGCGATCCGGGACCTCTTCCACGCACGAGCCAACAAATCGTCAGCGAATTGCATACTTTGTTGCAAAAAGCTCAAGTGAAACCACCTTACATTCTCGTCGGATATTCTATGGGTGGCCAGCATGTGCGGTTGTACGCGAGCAAATATCCGGACGAGATCGCGGGGTTGGTGTTGGTGGACGCCGCAAACTTCGATCTGGTACCGAAGGGCAAAGTCAATCCTCCCTCACCAATATTGTTTGACCTGCTTTATTGGACCGCCCCGCTCGGCATCGCGCGCTTGTACGTTCCGTTCGTCCTTAAAGATCCAACCAACAACGTAGAAGTCCTGAAATTCCGCCGGGAAATGCAGGCGACGACGAAAGCTCTCCGGGGCGCTTATCACGAAATTAAGGGGAATTCGAATTGGCGCGAAGTTAGTTCTGAGATAAAAAATCTCGGAGATAAACCTGTCGTGGTCATTTCCCATCGGATTGATGAGGGGGATACCCTGGGTGAAGCAGGTAAGCACAATCGGTCCGAGCTCGAAAGGCAGAAGGCTCTTTTAGATATCTCGAGAAATAGTAGAAGTGTCGTGGCGACCTCAAAACTTCACACGTTTCCTGTTTACGAGCCTGACCCGATCATAAATGCGATCCGAGAGTTGGTGGAGACTTTGCGAAAGGACGCGCCAACTCATTAAAGGAGACCGGCAAAAACCGTCGTGCCAGGACCGCTTCGCCAGGAAGGTTCCCAACCGCGCGATGTCACGCGAACCGACATTGTCGAGCGCTTGCTGCCAGGTATCCTTGTTCGTGAGAGCAAAGACAACCGCCAGCAAAAGCCCGGCGCGTGGTTGATGACCGATCGGCATTCTTCCAGTGGACTGCACCTGCCCGAAGATCTCAAGTCGGGAAATTTAGAGCCTGTTTAAAAAGTTTCCGGCACGGCGCTCGGGAAGGTTCGGAGTTCCGCGTTCATGCGATCCGGCGGTCGCACGCCCCGCAAACCGCGTAAACGCGGAACTCTAAACCGGGGTTTTCAAACAGGCTATTAGAATATGACCTGCAACTCGGCTTTGCGGCCTGGCGTCTTTTTGGTTAAATGTCTCTCGTGGAAACACGATTCCTTCTTGGTCCGGCCGGGAGTGGCAAGACGTTCAATTGTCTTGCCGACATTCGGGCGGAGTTGGCTGCTTCGGCCGAGGGCGACCCGCTGATCCTGCTCGCTCCCAAGCAAGCAACGTTTCAGCTCGAACGTCAGTTGTTGGCCGACCCCTCGCTACCGGGCTACACTCGCCTCCGGATCTCCTCGTTCGAACGACTCGCTGAATTTATTCTCGAACGGCTCCAAATATCGTTGCCGCAGTTGCTCAGCGAAGAAGGCCGGGTCATGGTGCTACGCGCGTTGCTGGCCGAAAAACGAGACGCACTGAGCGTCTTTCGGGCCAGCGCCCGGCTTCCCGGCTTCGCGCAGCAACTCAGCTTGCTCTTGCGCGAATTGCAACGCTATCACCTGCTCCCCGAGCGCCTCGCCAGACTCTCGGGCGAGTTGGGTCAATCGGATCCACTCGGCAAGAAACTGCGCGACCTCGCCTTGCTGCTCGACGCGTACCTGGAATGGTTACGCGAAAGGGGACTGCAGGATACCGACCGCCTGCTCGACCTCGTTACTGAGGCGTTGCAGGCGGCCTCAAAAACTCCGGACACGAAGCCGAAGCTGATGCTGGCGGGATTATGGCTCGACGGCTTCGCCGAGATGACACCGCAGGAACTCGACCTGCTCGCTGCCCTGGCGCCGTTTTGCAAACGGATGACCCTGGCGTTTTGCCTGGAGCACGAACCGAAGGACGATGTTCCGTGGCTTTCGACCTGGTCGGTAGTGAGCCATACGTTTCGTCGCTGTCTCCACCAGCTCCAAGCCGTCCCGCGATGTGACGTGGTTATCAAGGTCTTGCGCCGCGACGCTCAAAACGGGCGATTTACTCAGAGCCCGGTGTTGTGCCACCTTGAAAAATTCTGGACGAATCCGAGTCCCTTCCGAGGAAGCACAACGGGTGCCGCTATGAAGGGCGGAGCCGACGCGCGCGCCGAGGACGTTTTATCGGGAGTGGCGGCCTTGTCTCCCCTTCAGGCTGAGCTCGAGTTTTCCGTCAGCGCAGCGGTCGAGCGAGCCGAAATTGACAACTCGAAAACGCTCCGTGAGCGAAAAGATTCTCAGGCTACTGCTCTCGGAGACGCGCTCGGGTTCGTCACTTGTGCCAATCCGGAAGCAGAAGCGGTATTCGCGGCGCGGGAGATCTTGAGATTTGTCCGCGCGGGAGGGCGTTTCCGCGACGTGGCTGTATTGGTTCGGCAACTTGATAACTATCACGATGTGCTGCGTCGCACGTTCAATGGATATGGGATCCCTGCCTTCATCGATCGTCGTGAGTCCGTCGCGCATCATCCGCTGGCGGAGTTGACACGATTTGCGCTGCGGACAGTGGCATTTGGCTGGACTCGGGAGGATTGGTTTGGCGCCTTAAAAACCGGTTTGCTCGCCGTCGACGAAACAAAGGTCGACTGGTTGGAGAACGAAGCGCTGGCGCGCGGCTGGGAAGGCAAAGTCTGGCAGGAGCCAATCCGCATCCCCGGCGATGAGTCACGCGCCGATGCGCTGGAGCAATTGCGCCAAAAGCTCGTTCCTCCATTCCTGGGGCTGGCTGACGCGCTTAGGGACGATTCGGCCAATGCACGGTACCAGCCGGACGGAGCTCAGCTCGCGGCCGGGTTGCGCAGCTTTTGGCAACTTTCGAGAGTGAACGAGCGCCTCAAGCAGTGGAGCGCGCAATCGCCGTCGAGCGGGGTGTCCCCTTCGTCCCAACCTGCTTCTCAAATCCACGCCGCGATCTGGCAACAGATGCATGAATGGCTGGAGAACATCGAACGGGCCTTTGCGGACAGGTCAATGCCGCTCCGCGACTGGCTGCCCATCCTCGAAGCGGGGCTGGCGGGCTTGACCGTCGGTGTGGTTCCGCCCGCGCTGGATCAGGTGCTGATTGGAACCATCGATCGTTCGCGGAATCCTGACCTTCATTTTGCGCTCGTGTTGGGGATGAATGAATCAGTTTTCCCGGCTCCTCCAGCGCCGCCTAATCTCCTGACCGAGGATGAACGTGAGACCCTTGCTCTCCAGGGTGCCGCGCTTGGCCTGACGCCTCGATTGCAGATCGGCCATGAACGTTACTATGGCTACATCGCTTGCACTCGCGCGCGACGCCGACTCCTGCTCACATGCTCGGTAAGTGACGCGCAGGGGCGGCGGCTCAATCCATCTCCCTTTCTTGCCCATTTGCAAACGCTCTTTCCCACTCTCAAGAATGAATCGTTTTCGGTGCGGCGTCATTGGCTCGATAGCGAGCATGTTTCCGAACTGGTGCCAACGCTGGTGCGCTCGCTGTGTGATCCGGAAGATGGAGCGCGAGATGCCGCGGTGGCGTCCGTGCTGTCAACGCTCGAATCTTTGCCCGCGGTCGCCGCATTGCGCCAGCGGCTGGAACAGTTTCGCCCGGTCAAGTCCAGCGAATCTCTTTCGCCGATTCTGGCCGGACAACTGTACGGAAAAATACTTCGCACGTCGGTCGGTCGAGTGGAAAAGTTCGCGGCCTGTCCATTCAAATTTTTCGTTGATTCAGGATTGCGCGCCGAAGAACGGAAACGATTTGAACTGGATGTCCGCGAACGGGGCAGTTTCCAACACGAAATCCTCGCGCAATTTCATCGCGATTTGCAGTCGGAGAACAAGGAATGGCGCGACATCACGCCTGCCGAGGCGCGCGAGCGAATCGAACAAACCGCCGCGAGGATCGCGCCAGATTTTCGCGACGGGTTACTCGAAATGAATGACCAAAGCCGGTTCACGACGCGGTATCTAACCGGAGCGCTGCAGAATTTCGCCGAGACGATTATTGGCTGGATGAAAACTTATCAGTTCAATCCGCGAGCGGTGGAACTTTCCTTTGGCCTGGACGAAGGCGGCCTTCCAGCGTGGGAGATTGACCTGGGCGAAGGGCGTCGTCTGGCTTTTCGCGGCAAGATCGATCGCGTCGATTTGTGGACGGCCAAGGATGGTCGAGAGACGTTCTGCGTGGTGATGGATTACAAATCGAGTTCGAGAACAATCGATGCGGTTTTGCTCGAACACGGCATCCAATTGCAACTTCCCGCTTATCTCAGCGTACTTCGGAATCTTCCGGATCTGCGCAGCGCACTCGGTGTTGAGCGGCTGATTCCGGCGGGAGTCTTCTACGTGAATTTGCGCGGTAGCTACGCGCGCGCGCAAACTCGCCAGGAGGCGCTAGCGGGCGGCGATGCGGCGCGGGCACGAGCGTTCCAACACACGGGCAGGTTTGACTCGCGGGTTCTCCGCCTCCTGGACAGCCGCCCGAATGCAAAGTCCGGGGAGCAGTTTGTTTTCCGGGTGAACAAGGATGGCCAGCTTCGGAAAGGCAGCCCGGAAGCGCTCGAGTCTGAAAAATTTGATGGCCTGCTAGATGCCGTTGAGGAGGTCCTGAAGAAGATAGGGCGCGAGATCTTCGCGGGGGTGGCGAGGGTGGATCCCTTTCGCAAAGGGCAGAAGACGGCGTGCGACCATTGCGATTATCGGTCAATTTGCCGAATCGACCCATGGACCCATGTTTATCGCGTTTTGCGCAAACCCGAATCGGCAGTTCCAAACGACGCGGCGGCAACGGACAGCGATTAAATGAACCGGGCCGAGCGGGCCGCTTCCCTCCTTGAGGCACTACTGATGGTTGGAACTCCTCAGCCGTGACAATTCGGTTGCGAGAACGCT
>JBDTOW010000297.1:0-5785 GCA_039933075.1 Verrucomicrobiota bacterium
AAACACGGAGCGAGGACCCGTCCTCCGAAGACTTGCGGAGGGTGGACGCCCCGTGAACTGGCAGGCTGGAAGCCTCCCCCACATTTTCGGACAGGTTCTAGTCTCCGCGCCAAAACGCTGCGAAACTGCATCGCAAGAGATTCGCGCTTGGCAATTGGCGCCACGCGGGTAGCCTCATGCCTCAATCCATCATGAAGCTGTTGTTTCGCATCCTCGGTGTTGTCCCCATCGCCCTGCCGCTTTTCCTAAACCCGAGCGCGCACGCCGACGAACTCCCGACCGGGACGGAACGGAAATCCCTCAAAAGCCTTTCGGCGATGCATACTTTCACTGCCTCGCTGCCCAACAACCGCAATTTGGTTTTCGATCCGTCGCTTGACTTGCCGGTGGACGACACGCCGCCGGTTGTCGAACTCCTCATTCCCGCCGCGGGAACCACGCTGCGAGAACTCTTCTCGATCGAAATCCACTTTAGCGAAATCGTTCAGGGAGTAGACGCAGCCGATTTGCTCATCAATGGCGTCGCCACCACAAATGCCACCGAAACCGCGCCAGGACAGTTTCTCTTTACGTTCCCGCAACCACCGGATGGCACCGTGTCGGTGGCTTGGCGCGTTGACCACGACATAACGGACCGATCAAGCCCGCCGCATCCGTTTGCGGGTGGGAACTGGACGTATGGATTGGATTCTGGCGGGGTGGCTCCAGGCCTGCAGATTTCCGAGTTTATGGCGGACAATAACCGGACGCTCCATGACGAAGACGGCGACCGCTCGGACTGGATCGAGCTCTTCAACTCCGGCGCTACGACGGCAAACCTGGACGGATGGTTTCTTACGGACGATCCGCTCAACCTTGCCAAATGGCGGTTTCCGAACGTTGCCATCCCCGATAACGGCTATTTGCTGGTCTTCGCCTCGGAGAAAAACAAAACCAATGCGGCCGGCCGGCTGCACACAAACTTCAAACTCTCGGTGGGTGGCGAGTACCTCGCCCTGGTGTCGCCGAAAACGAATGTTGTCTCTGAATTCGCGCCGATTTATCCAAAGCAATTTACCGACGTCTCGTATGGCCGGACCCAGGGAGCGCCACAGACGCTCGGGTACTTTACGAAACCCACTCCGGGCGCACCCAACTCTACCAGTGGCCCCGGCTTTGCCCCGGAGGTGGAATTTTCACAAACCAGCGGCACGTTCACCGAAGCGTTCGCTCTGACTCTGTCCACCACTCTATCGAATGCAATCATTCGCTACACACTGGATGGAAATCTCCCGACCAATTCTTCATCGGTTTACGTTGATCCCATCCCGATCACGAACAGCGTCCAGGCCCGCGCGCGCGCATTTCAGGACGAACTTTTCCCGGGTCCGCCTCGAACTGAAAGCTTTCTGCTACTCAGCAACAATGTCGTGAATTTTTCGTCCGATCTTCCGGTGGTCATCATCCACATGCTGGGCAAAGGCGCGCCATCAGTCAGCCGCCAGGCGTTCGCCAACCTTTCGGTCTATGAGCCAGTCAATGGCCGCACGTTCCTGACAAGTCCGCCGACGCTGGTCACGCGCGCCGGAATCAAGATTCGGGGATCCAGCACGGAGACCTACCCAAAATTGAGTTTGGCCGTCGAATTTTGGAATGAGTTCAATCAGGATGAAGACCACGAAATCCTTGGCCTGCCGGCCGACGCCGACTGGGTCCTCTACGCGCCAAATAATTTCGAACCGGTGCTCATCCATAACCCGTTTATTCACCAGCTCAGCCGCGATCTCGGCCGTTACTCGCCGCGCACTCGTTTTGTCGAGGTATATCTCAACAAGACCACCGGACCGATTTCGGCGGCAAATTACAATGGCATCTACGTCCTCGAAGAGAAGATCAAGATCGGGAGCCACCGTGTCGATATCGACAAACTAGAACCGGAATTGGTAAACACTCCGGAAGTGACCGGTGGCTACGTGCTCAAGATCGACCGGCTCGATCCGGGAGACAGCGGATTTAGTGCCGCCGGACAACCGATGGGGTATGTCGACCCGAAAGAGCGCGAAATCAGGCTGCCGCAGCGCGATCCGCAGGAGCAATATATCAAGACCTACTTCGCCGACTTCGGCCGCGCGCTCAACGGCGCCAACTGGCTCGATCCCAAGCTGGGTTACGCGTCCTATTTCGATGTCGATGCGTCGGTTGACTTCCACATTCTCGAAGTCCTGAGCGGCAACGTCGACGCTCTGGTTCTAAGCACTTACCTTCACAAGCCGCGCGACGGAAAGATCATCTTCGGCCCGCACTGGGATTTTGATCGCGCGCTCGGCTCGACCGATGGCCGCGACGCCAGCCCGCGCATTTGGAATACGGGACCATTTTTCTCCGGCTGGTGGATCCGTCTGTTCCGCGATCCTGACTTTTGGCAGAAATGGATCGATCGTTACCAGGAGTTGCGCCGCTCGAATCTCTCGCGAACCAGCATCAATGCCTTGATCGACCGCCTGGCCGATGAGGTCCGCCAGGCCCAACCGCGCGAACGCCAGAAGTGGAAAGTTCCACTCCGCGGCGGCAGCTACCAGAGTGAGGTCAACCTGATGAAGAACTGGCTCTCAAATCGGGTTGAGTTTATCGACAAACAGCTCGTGCAACCGCCCGTTCTCAGCGCCGCGGGCGGCACGGTGATGCCAGGGTTCACGCTCGAGCTCTCCGGGCCCACCAATGCGACGATCTTTTACACGCTCGACGGCTCGGACCCGCGCTTGCCCCAGGGCGCACTCTCGCCATTCGCTAACCCTTACAGCGGACCGATCACTCTCGACGCGAATGCCCGGATCGTCGCCCGCGCGCGTAATCCAAGCCAACGCCAGACCGGTGGCCCGCCGATTTCCAGTCCCTGGTCAAGCCCGGCGGCATCGACCTTTGTGGTGAACCCGCCGCAACTGATCATAACCGAGCTGATGTTTAATCCGGAACCCCCTCCTGCCGGAAGCACGAACGCAGCGTCTGATTTTGAATTCATTGAGGTGGAAAACATCGGAGGGACTTCGCTCAACCTTCCTGGGTTTCGATTCCTCCACGGCATGGATTTCACTTTCACCAGCACCAGTGGCGTGACAAACCTCGCGCCCGGCGAGCGCGTGTTGGTCGTGAAAAATCAGGCGGCGTTCCTGGCTCGCTATCCCGGGAGCACGAACCTTGCTGGTGAATACTCCGGCAGCCTCGCGACCAACGACAGCCGGCTCACCCTCGTCGGACCGTTCCTGGAACCGGTGTTCGATTTCAATTACGACAATCACTGGCAGCCGCTGGCGGACGGCTTCGGTTTCTCTCTCGTGCTCGCCGATGAAAAACTGTCCGGAGAACTGCTCGCTAACTCGAGGAGCTGGCGGCTGAGCGCGAAAGTCGGCGGATCGCCCGGCCAAATCGACCCACTGTCTCCCGCCATCCCGCCGATCTTCATCAATGAATTGCTTCCGAATCCAGACGCATCGAGTAAGGACACTCTGGAATTGTTCAACCCGGGCACTCAGGCGGTGGACCTCGCAGGTTGGTTTCTCACGGATGACTACCGCACACCGAAGAAGCTTCGATTGCCCAGCGTGGTGGTTCCCGCGAATGGCTATCTGCTACTCGATGATGACGACTTTCAAGCCGCCTTGAACGGCGGATTCGCGTTCAGCAAGACCGGCGAAGATGTCTATCTGTTTTCCGGCGATGCCAGCGGCAATCTTACTGGCTGGTTCCATGGATTTCAGTTCGGCCCGATTGATCCCGGCGTGAGCTTCGGTCGTTATCTCGGGAGCACCAGCGCGGAAGCCTTCGTTGCGCAAGCCCGAACAACGTTCCGCTCGGCCAATAGCGCGCCGCGTATCGGCCCGATTGTCATCAACGAGATCATGTATCAACCATCTCCGATCGGAACCACCAACAATAACACGTCCGACGAGTTCATCGAATTGCGCAATATCACCACACACCCGGTTTCGCTCTTTGATTCGGCGCATCCCACGAACACCTGGCATCTGCGCGGCGCAATCGACTTCGATTTCCCGCCCGGCATCACCCTTCCGGCCAACAGCTACGTGGTGGTCGTCGGCTTCGATCCGCAAGCAAACGCCGGCGCCCTTTCCACTTTCCGATCGCGTTACGGCGTGGATCTTTTGACGCCCCTATTCGGACCGTGGAACGGTCACCTTGACAATACCGGCGGCACCCTCCGATTGTTGAGACCGGACGAACCACAGTTGCAGACCGCATTGGGCAACACCACGGTGCCGCACATCCTCGTCGAACAAGTCGCCTATGCGAACGCGCCACCCTGGCCGGCGGATACTTCGGGCACCGGCCAATCGCTTGTCCGGCGCGACCCGAACGAGTTCGGTGACGACCCGATCAACTGGCGGGCTGTCGCGCCCAGCCCAGGCGACGCGGATTCCGACGGCGACGGTCTCACGGATCGCTGGGAAATCGCCCATGGCCTGAACCCGAATTCCTCGATTGGGGACGATGCCGCGGATGGCGATCCCGATAACGATGGCTTCACTAATCTCGAAGAGTTCCTGAGCAGCACATCGCCCCGCGACAGCGACAGTTTCCTCGCGCTTGCTGCCAAGCCCATCTCCGCTGGTGTAATCGGCCTGACCTTCATCTCATCTCCGAGGCGCAGCTACACAGTTCAGTATCGCGATAATCTCACGTCCAGTCGCTGGCAAGTCCTGCGCACGGTCGTCGCGCCGGCGAGCGGAGGCGCCATCACGTTGTCCGACACACTGACGAATTCCGCACGGTTTTACCGGCTGCTAACACCTTAAATCTGCCAGAACGCCATGCTCTGCCGATAGACCGAGATAGCACGGCTTACGTCGAAAAAGATCCGGTCAGGTTGTCTTCCACGATCCTTCCTACGTTTAGCTCGTCGGTGGTGCGGTTCGGCGCATGCTCTGGTGGGTCCATCCCCACGCGGGTGGGGAGAACAGGTCGTGCGTTGCAGGTTTGCCGCAGCCTCCCGGACCATCCCCACGCGCGTGAAAAGGGGTCGGAAAGGGGTCGGAGATGACTATTGACGTGTTTTCCATGGCGGGGCGCTTGCGTGCGGAGACCACGATGGCTTGGTCGTAGATAGCCAAGCGCTTGGAGATGGGCCATTTGGCGGACTGCTTCCAATGCCGAAACACGCATCATTAGTCATCTCCGACCCCTTTTAAGGCGACCAATGGCGAGGGCGCGTATTGGGTCTATGGCTACGACGATCGCGATGAGGTCACCTCGGCGCGGCGGTTCTGGCACGATCAGACTTACGTGGCCGGACAGCAATTCTTGTTCAGCTACGACACGATTGGCGATCGCACCAACGCGCAAAGCGGCGGGGACGTAAATGGCCTGAATCTTGGTTCGTGCGCCTTGACGCCCAATGCAATCGACCAATATGCCAGCCGCACGGTGCCGGCGTCATTTGATCTTTTGGGCGTGGCCCAGGCGGAAGCGATGGTGTCCATCGACGGCTCGACCAACAGCGTCACGCGCAAGGGTGAGTATTACCACCGGCCCAAAGGCGTAGCTAACAGCAGCGTGGCGGTGTGGCTGACGGTGACGAACACTGCGACGGCGGGCGGGAGTAGCAGCAACGTGGTGGGCAACGTATTTACGCCCAAGACGCCGGAGAATTTCACTTACGACAACGACGGCAATCTCACGGGTGACGGGCGTTTTAGCTACTCGTGGGACGCGGAGAACCGGTTGATCCGGCAAGTGGTGTCACGGGCGAAATGAAAGTAGCGCAAAACGGGCAGTCTAAAAGTAGATCTTC